>CAZTIH010000054.1:0-15758 GCA_964613675.1 uncultured Candidatus Competibacteraceae bacterium | reverse complement strand
ACTTTGCCGCATCTTGTGGTGGCGCATCCATCCCGATTATTCGCCAATACATTGATAACCCGCAGACGCCAGGCTAGGGGTGATCTCTTCCCCGCCCTGAACGGCGGGGTTTGCCCCGCATCTGGATCAGTTTAACGGCCACTGAGCAAATCAGTAGCCGCCCCGCAGTCGAAGTACCTGAAAGGCCGGCAAACGCAACATCCATTGGGGTTTAGGTTCCCCCATTAAAAGATTACGTTGTGCCTTGTCATCGTTCATTTCAATCGTTATCTCTTCGCGTAAAAGTAGCGCGGAAAAGCGCTTATTCAGGAATTGTGGGTTACCAAAGGTCTTCAGAACCCGTCGTGTAGGGCAGGTTGGCCGCGTGCCACGCACGAATCCCTCCACGATACCACATCACATTGCGATACCCCCCTAACACCGCCCGTTGAGCCGCGTTGTAGGCGTACCAGCAGTGGTTATCCAGAGAATAAATCACAATGGGACGATTTTTATTCCCCTGGGTGAGCTGATCTAACCGACTTACAAAACGGTCGCGAATCCCCGGCCCGATTTTATCGCTTTCCCCCGCGCCACTCATCCACACCGCCCCGGGAATTAGGCGGCCTCGGTCTTTATGCACATTGACCACTAATGGCGGCAGGGCATTGCGCCCCCGAGGAGGGGTCGTCAACAGTTGGTGTAATTGATGAGTGCTCACCAGTTGACCGCCTGGAATGGTCGTGGTCGTCGGGCCGCGATAATGGCCGTCGATGCGCAACGAGGTGACTGGCGGTAACCCGTAATCTTTTTCTTCATCGGCATAGCGTTGGTTTTGAATCGCTACTTGGGTGAGGTCCCCCGCCAACAACAGCGGTAAATCGGCATCAGGGAGCGGAGGTGTCATGGGGTCTGGCGCACGGGGCAACGCCAAGGGAGGAGCGGGATTGGCTGCCAATTGCACGGGGAGATCCGTCTCTTCAACCGCCACCGCAGGGATTAACCGTCCCCACATGCGCGAAAAAAACGACGGGGAAGCGGCATTAGTGACAGGTGCATTGTCTGCATCTGCAACGACAGGCGTCGCATTTTCGGCGACAGGCGTTGTTTGAGCGGTCTCTTTTCCCGTAAAAAGGGCGTTCATCGACTGACACCCCGTCAAATAGAGTACGGTCAGGCAGAGCAAGGTAAGGCGTGGCATGGCGATTTCCTCCAACAGATCAAGAAATAATACCCATTGTATCGCGTTTACCTCAGGTGTTCGCTTTTCGCAACATTGTTGTTTTGTAGGCAACATTTGGGGGGGCGTCCCAACGACAGGGCGTTTCTCCGCAGGGGGACGCTTTGGGTTAGGGGGCGCATATTACCAGGGGGCTAGGCATGGTCGATTGAGGTCATTTCCCGCATTCTGCCCTTTGTTGATTTCGCTTACCCATACACCCCTATGCGACTGACCGCCATTAAGCTGGCTGGCTTCAAGTCCTTTGTGGATCCCACGACTTTTCCCCTCGAAGCGGATCGTGTGGCGATTGTTGGCCCGAATGGTTGTGGAAAGTCCAACATCATCGACGCGGTGCGGTGGGTGTTAGGGGAGAGTTCTGCCCGACAACTGCGCGGGGGCGCGATGGCCGATGTCATTTTTAACGGCACCCGTCAGCGCCAACCCGTCGGTCAAGCCACCATCGAACTGGTGTTTAATAACGAATCTCAACGCTTGAGCGGCCCCTGGGGACAGTACGCCGAAATCGCCGTTAAACGCCAAGTCCATCGCAATGGCCAGTCTCAATACTTTATCAATCAACAAAAGGTGCGACGGCGCGATGTGACGGATTTGTTTTTGGGGACGGGGTTAGGGCCTCGTAGCTACGCCATCATCGAACAGGGCATGATTTCGCGCATCATCGAGGCCCGCGCTGAAGCCCTGCAAACCTTTATTGAGGAAGCGGCGGGGGTGTCTAAGTACAAAGAACGGCGTCGCGAAACCGAACAACACCTCACCCACACCCGCGAAAATCTCACGCGCCTCGAGGATGTCCGCCAAGAACTCGGTCGGCAACTCAATCGGTTACATAAACAGGCTAAACACGCCGAAAAATATCAGCAGCTGCAAGCACAAGCCCGTCAGTTAAATGCTTGGGTGTGGGCGCGACGCTACCGCAAAGCCGATCAATGGCTGTCCGCTGCGGAGAGTAAACGGCGTCGATGGGAACACGAGATGGCCCAATACGCCGCCCAGTCCGTCCAGCAACAAGCCGAGATTCAGGGCGTGAAACGAATTTTAGAAACTCAACGTCATCAGCTGGACGCCGCACAACAACGGTGGTTTGCATTGCAAGGCGAGATTCAGAACACCGAACAGTCGTTGCGTCATCGGCAAGAAACCCAGTCTCAACGTCAGCAGCAATGTCAACGTCTCCAAATCGAGTTACAAAGCCTCACGGCTCAGTACGAAAGCGATGCCACACAATGGCGTCTCCTCGAAGAACAGCAGCGCGAACTTGAACCCCAGTGTGCGGCGTGGGAAACCGCGTTTTTGCAGGCGATGGACCAGTTGACCGTCGCCGAACGGTGTGCTCAACAGGGACAAGCGGCGTGGGAAGCGTGGCAAGCGAGTTTGCAGGGACCTCAAGCCGCCGTCTCTGGAGAAAAGGCCCGCATCGAAGCCCTTGAAAGACAGATTGGGCAACAGGATCGTCGTCGCGAACGCCTCAAACAGGAACGCGAGGCGCTGGCCCACGAGGGGAGCATGGCTCGTCTGGCCGAACTCAACGACGCCCTCGCGGAACTCGACGAAGAACAGCGGTTTCTCCGCGAGGAACTGGCCCAGCTCACCGAAGAACTCGCCGAAAGGGCAGAGCGCGTCGCGGCCCTCGAACGCCAGTCCGCCACGGTCAGTTCACAGCTTCAACAGCAACAGGGGCAGTTCGCCGCGCTCGAAACACTGCAACATGCCGCTTTGGGCGAGGGACAAGAGGGGCCATTGTTGGCGGATCAGCTCACCATCGCGCCCGATCAAGCCGCCCGCGTCGAGGGAATGTTGGGGGGGTGGGCCACGGCGCGGTGTGTCGAGAACTTGGCCCAAGAAAGCGCTCTCATCGAAACGTGGCAACAGGGGGACTTGCGTCTTATCGAGGCAGCCGCTTGGGAGACCTGTGATGCGTGGGGGGTGCCGTCGATTTTGAGCGCGGGGGCCGTCCCCATCGACACCCTAGCGAACGCATTGCAACAGCGTGACCAGTTAGCATGGCAGGAATTTTGGGTGACTGCCGACGGCATTTGTGTGGGGCGTCACTGGGTGAGACGTCATCGGGGCGGTTCCTCGGGGGTGATCGCCCGTAAACAGGCGTTAAATGCGCTTTCCCACGCCATCGCACAGCAGGTCGCCGACCTCGAACAGTTACAACAACAGCTCGACCAATGCCGTCAACAGGTGCGCGAAGGCCAATTCAAACGGGAACAGGGACAACGTCGTCAGGAACACCTCGGCAAGCGGTTTCTGACGCTGGCCAACGAACAGGCGCAGTTGCAGGCCCGTTTCACGCAAAATCAACGCCGTCAACAGGCCTTGGCCGAAGAATCTGCGGATCTTGAAAGCGAGTGGTTGGCCGAGAAGGAAAATTTAGCCCTCGCCCAAATGCGTTTGGCGGAATACCAGGAACAATGGCTTCAGGCCCAAGCCGATCAGGAGGCGTTTCAAACGCGACGGTCTCGGGAACAGTCCGCCGTTCACGCCGCGAAAACCGAGGTCGAACGGATTCGTCAGCATCTCAACGAAGTCAAATTGCAGATCACCCGTCAGCAGCGCGACCGCGAAGCGCTCAAGGCGGCTCAACACCGTGGGGCGGCCCTGTGCGAACAGCGGCAACACCAACTCGCGGAGTGGCAAGGGGAATTCGAGCGCGAACAAGCGGCGGATCGCGTCGAACGGGAACACCTCGCCGAACTCAAATTCCATCATGAGGATGCGACGCAGATTCGGAATCATGCCCGCGAAGCCGTCGAACAGACTGAACACACGGTCAACCAGCAAGAAGCGGCGCTCATCGCCCTGGATCAGCAAATCAACACCTTGCGGCAGTCCCTCGATGCGTTGCAGCGTGAATTCAGCGACCCGCAGGCGTTGCGGCAAAGTGCTTTGTTGCAACTCGACGAACTGGGAATTTCCCTGGTCGACGCATTAACGGATTTACCGGCGGACGAGATCGAGGAAGGAGAGTTAGCGACGGTACGCCAACAGCTCAATCAATTAGGGGCCGTCAATTTAGCGGCGATAGAGGAGTACCACGAGGTAAGCGAACGCAAAACCTATCTCGACGCCCAACACCAAGACCTCACCCAAGCCCTTCGCACCCTGGAAACCGCGATTCGACAGATCGATCACGAAACCGAAACGCGCTTCAATGAGATGTTTAATCGGATTAATGAACAATTGAGCGTGCTCTTTCCGGTACTCTTTGGAGGCGGGACGGCAAAATTGAGCCAAGTGAGTGAGGGCGTCGCGATTTTGGCGCAACCCCCGGGCAAGCGGATTGGCCAGATTCAACAGTTGTCAGGCGGGGAGAAGGCGTTAACGGCGGTGGCGTTGGTGTTTGCCATTTTTCAACTCAATCCCGCCCCGTTTTGTCTCTTAGATGAAGTGGACGCCCCCCTCGACGAGGCCAATGTCGGTCGTTTCGGTCAATTGTTACGAGACATGTCGAATCGCGTTCAACTGATTTTTATCACTCACAACAAGGCTACGATGGAGACTGCGCAACAACTCATCGGCGTCACCATGCAGGAACCCGGCGTGTCGCGCTTGGTGGCAGTCAAAGTCGAACCACTTATTAACGGCGAAATCCTCACGGGGCATGCTTTATGAACGAATTACAGTGGGCGCTGATGGGCGTAGGGTTATTAGTCATGGGGGGAATGATTCTCGCCCACTCCCAGCGTTCAGCACCCAAAAAAGACTCTCTAGACCGTCAAGAACCCGCGTTGCCACCAGATCTACCGTTTGAAAATGATGGCACGCCCCCTGTCCCAACCCTAAAGACCTTCGCCACAGAATCGGCGTCGTTTGAAGACGAGTTGCCCGTCATGGCGTCGCCGTCGCTCCCCGTGGTGCCCCCCCCAGAACCGCAGATCCACCCCTCCGCGAAAGAGGCGCTAAAACGCGCTATGCCGGCTAAGCCCAGCGAAATCGACGCCTTGGCACAAAAGCTTGGGGTGCCCGAACGACCCAAAACGAAGCCCGAGCGCGATCTAGTGGTGATTGTAGAAGCGCCGACCCAGCATCGGTTTTCGGCCATGGAGATTTTAGAAAACGCCCATGCGTTGAATCTACGGTTAACCCGAAGTGGGGAACTGCATTTCCTCGTGGAAGGCCCCCAGAAACTCGAATGTTTACTGCGGGTGGGCCATTTGCAGCACCCGGGCACGTTTGTGTTGGAGAAAGTGCGCGAGATGAGTACCTCGGGCCTCATCATTCACTTACCTTTGCCCGGCCCATTGGCGGCGGTGGACAGCGTCGAACATCTTGCCCGAATCGCCTACGAATTTGCCGATCGTCTTGGCGGCGGGTTGTACGATCAGCGGCGGCAACCCATTGAGGATTTGTCTTTATGGATCAATGAATTACACCAAGATGCTTTGCAATTTGATGCGGACTACAAAGCCTGGAGCCAGTCGCCGTGACTGCCGAGAATGCGGAGATTCCACCGTCCATCTATGAACGTCATGCCGAGTTATGTGGGCAAATACGGGCGTTTGATCGTCAGTATTACCAAGACGACGCGCCGACCGTCCCCGACGCTCACTACGATGCCCTCCGCCGTGAACTGCGAGCGCTCGAAACGCAATATCCCGCCCTGAACACCGCCAATTCTCCCTCGCAAACCGTGGGATTTCCGCCCCATACGCTGTGGCGCGAGGTTTTGCACGGTCAACCGCTCCTCTCCCTCGACAACGCTTTCACCGACGCCGACGTTCTCAATTTCGATGCCCGCCTCCGAAAACATTTAGAAATCGAGCAGGTGGATTATTTCGGCGAACTCAAATTGGATGGCTTAGCCGTTAACCTGCGTTATGAGCGAGGACGTTTGGTGTTGGCCGCGACGCGAGGGGATGGCATTCGCGGGGAGGATGTCACCCCCAATGTGCGCACCATCGCCACCATTCCGACCCAGTTGCATGGCGATTTCCCTGCCAATCTCGAAGTTCGCGGCGAAGTGTTTATGCCCTTGGCGGGGTTCAATGAATTTAACGACGCGGCGCGGTCACGGGGAGAACGTCCCTTAGCCAATCCACGGAATGCGGCGGCGGGCAGTTTGCGTCAACTCGACCCCCAGCGAACCGCTCAACGACCGCTCGATTTTTATGCGTATGGCGTTGGGGAATGCGACGGTGAACCGCCTGAATTGCACAGCGAATGGTTGGCGCGACTTGCCGCGTGGGGCCTGCCAATTTCGCCGTGGAATCAGTCCTTAACGGGCATTAGGGCGTGTCTGGCCTATTATCAAACCCTTCAAACCGCACGGGAAACGCTGCCCTTTGAAATTGACGGCGTGATTTACAAAGTCAACCGTTTGGATCAACAGCGGGATTTGGGGTATGCGTCGCGGGCGCCACGATGGGCGATTGCGCACAAATATCCGCCTCGTGAAGAAACCACGGTTCTCGTGGACATTGCGGTACAGGTTGGGCGAACCGGTGCTTTAACGCCGGTGGCCGAACTTCAGCCCGTCAATGTGGCGGGGGTCACCGTAAAACACGCCACGCTTCATAATTTTCAGGAGTTACAGCGCAAGGACGTACGGGTGGGCGATACGGTGACCGTGCGACGGGCGGGGGATGTGATTCCGGAAATCGTCGCGGTACAGCATGACCAACGGCCCGAAAATGTTCCCCCTTTTCGTCCGCCAACTCACTGTCCTGCCTGTGGAACGCCTGTCGTCATCGAAAACGAAGGCACCTTGTATCGGTGTCCAGCACAATGGGACTGTCTCCCGCAACGACGCGGCGCGATTTTGCACTTTGCCAGTCGGAAGGCGATGGATCTCAGGGGATTGGGCGAAAAATGGGTGGATCAACTGATTGCCCAACAAGGGGTGAAGTCGCCTGCGGATCTCTACCGCTTGACGGCGACCGAATTGAAAATGTTGCCTCGAATGGGCGAAAAATTGGCCACCAAATTAATTGCGGTTATCGAGGCCCGTAAGCAAACGACCCTCGCCCGCTTGCTCTTCGCATTGGGAATTCCCGAAGTGGGGGAAAACACGGCCAAGATTTTGGCCCAGGATTTCGGTAATTTGGCGACACTCATGGCAGCGGACGAAGCGCGTTTATGTGCAATCCCGGCGATTGGGCCCATCGTGGCGCGGTCGATCGTGCATTACTTTCAGCAACCTCAACATCAACAACTTATTAAGGCTTTACAGGCGGCGGGGGTGTCTTGGTCGGAACCTACTTCTGCCCCCGAATTGACGACGGCATTGCCGTTAACGGGATACCGCTTTGTGTTGACGGGCACATTGCACCAATTCAGTCGGGATGAAGCGAGCGAACGACTAATTCGGTTGGGGGCACAGGTGAGTGGGAGCGTCTCAAAAAAGACGAGTGCGGTCATTGTCGGCGCGAATCCCGGGAGCAAGTTACAGGCGGCGCAAACGCATCAAGTCCCGATTCTGGGGGAACCCGAACTCGCGCAATTGGTGAAGGGAGAAATTCCTGTCGCTTTGATTTCCCAAGACCAAGAAAATGGGGCGTTGGGATCGTAGCGATTTGGAGAACACCGACGGGATTGGGTGCATTTGGGGGAGGAAACCGTAGGGAACTGTAGGATGTACTGAGTCCGCAGGACGAAGCGCATCGGTGATGTGACGAGGTCGGCCTGGCGGTGCGGTGGTGTCGTGGAGATGCGCTTCGTGCCTCAGCACATCCTACGGGTTACGGGTGGCTGATAGACTCGATGGAGGGCTAAAAGCTGCGGCTCCCATTTGCGTTGGGGGCAAGCCAACGCATCAGTCGCTTAAAACGGGGTGCTACGAGGGGACACCTTGGAAACTGGTGTACACGAGGTAGCCAATGTAGGCCCCATAACAGGTCAACAAGATTCCACCTCGCAGTCGGTCAATTCGCTGCCCAATGGACATGATCGGAACCAACATCACCGTCAAAATCAGCATCACGGGAAAATCGAATGTCAGCGCTTGTTCGGGCACTGGAATGTTGGTCACCACAGAAGTCATTCCCAAAACCAACAAAATATTGAACGCATTTGAGCCAATAATATTGCCCACCGCCATCTCCGCCTGATTTTTCAGCGCCGCCGCGACAGACGCCGCGAGTTCGGGGAGTGAGGTGCCAATCGCCACAATCGTCAGGCCAATCACCAGTTCCGATACGCCAAACGCCCGTGCCACACTCACCGCCGCATCGACCATGAGCTGTGCGCCTACCACTAAACCGACAAATCCCCCTCCGATGTACAGCAGGGTCCATAGCAACGCGGTGGGGACTTCGGGAATCGCGTCTTCCCCCGGCGGATCTTGGGTAAACACCATGATGTTCCAACCCACAAAGGCCATAAGCAATAACAATCCGTCCATGCGATTGAGGCCGTCCCCAAAATACGCCAGGCCCCAGAGCAAAAATGACAAAGCCACCAAAACCGGCAGCTCAAACTTGAGCAGTCGCGGATCGACTTTTAGCGGGTTAAGCAGGGCAGATAACCCCAAAATCAACGCAATATTGGAAATGTTGCTCCCAACAATGTTGCCCAGCGCCACATCGGTAGTGTCTTTCAGGGCGGCGGAAAGGTTGACGGCTAACTCGGGGGCAGAAGTGCCAAATCCCACAATTACCATGCCAATAATGAGGGGACTCACCTCATACCGTTTAGCAATCCCCACCGCACCTTCGATAAAGCGTTCAGCGCCAACACTGAGTAGGGCGAGACCTACTAGAAAAAATAATAAATCGAGCAACATGGAAACCTTCTTGGTTCTACGTTTAATGGGGAAAAATCAGAATGCGCGGGCGTTATGGCGTTATGGCGTTATGGCGTAATGACATCGTCATCACACAGCGCCCGTTGACCGTAGAGTGGCACATACGCCGTTAATTCATGGCCGTGCCAAAAATGGCCGTTGAGCTGATGAGCAATGTGATAAGCCCGTTCTCGGTCACCTGGAATGCACACCACACAGCTCCCATGATCTGGGTGATCGGGTTGGAAAAAAGTGATGTGATTGATGGGGGATAGCGGATCGACCAGGGCGTGAATGTCGGCCTCTTGGCGGTTGGGGGGGAGATTTTTAATCACGATGTCCACAAATAACCTCACTTAAAACGGGTTGGGGGAAAGTACACGCGGGGTAAAGTGCTGAAATTTAATGGCTTTTAAGGTCGTTTTGCAACGCAACATCTATCGACAAAGGCGCGTTCTCTCGGTCTGATAAAATTATCCCAATTTACTTTAGAGGTTCTCAGTGATCCGCTCACTTCTGTTGTTCACGACCGTATTCACCGCAAATGCGGGATTTGCCGCCACCTTCCCGTTACCTCCGCCCGATGTGGATGTGATTGGCGAGGTCCAGTTCATTCGTGCCCGTCACGAGGACACCCTCAGCGATATTGCCCGCCGTCATGGGTTAGGGTTCAACGAAATTATTAAGGCGAATCCCGATGTCGATCGTTGGTTGCCCGGTGAAGGCACTTTGGTGGTGTTGCCCACCCGTTACCTGCTTCCCGATGCGCCCCGAGAAGGGATTGTCGTCAACTTGTCCGAGATGCGGCTGTACTACTTTCCGACCCCAACGCCTGGTACGCCCCCCGTTGTCATCACTCATCCCATCAGTGTTGGGCGAATGGACTGGAATACGCCCCTTGGCATCACGCGGGTGACCCGTAAACAACAAGATCCCACGTGGTTTCCGCCCCAGTCGATTCGCGACCGCTATGCCCGCGAGGAAGGGCGCATTTTGCCGACGGTCTTTCCCCCCGGCCCCGACAACCCCTTGGGACGCCATGCCCTGTATTTGGGATTGCCCAGCTACCTGATTCACGGCGTGAACCGCGAGAAAGAAATCGGTATTGGGATGCGGGTAACGCATGGGTGCATTCGGATGTATCCCGAAGACATCGAAGCGTTGTACGGCAAGGTACCCGTGGGGACGAAGGTCAATCTCATCGACCAACCGGTGAAGGCGGGATGGTTGGCGGGAACGCTGTTTGTCGAGATCCACGCCCCCCTCGACGAGGAGGAGTTACCCGATGGGAAGCCCTCTTTGGAACAGGTGATGAAGGTTGTAAATGCGCGGGCGGCGGAATATGCGTCGTACATCACTGCGGATTTGGTGGAGACGGTATTGGCGCAGCGTTCGGGAATGGCGGTTCCGCTATGGCCCCACATGGCGGGACAATCGCGGTGGCAAACGGCACATCGTGACCCTTCAACGCCCCAAATGACGACTGCACCGACGCCCCAGATGACGACTGCACCGAGTTCACAGCCCGATTTTCAAATGTGGCAATCGGCGGTCTCCACCTCGAGTCCCCCCCTAACACAACCCTTTCGCCGTGCACCAGCGCCCTAAAAGCGCATTCGCTTCACCAAAGAAGTCCCCCTAAACGCGAAACCCCGTGCGTCGAGTTACGCAGCGGGGTTTTTTACGGTGAACAGACCGTGGATCAGGGGGCGTAGGGGGAAAAAGTTACCCCAAATGGGTGTTCAATATCTGACGAATCGCACTTTCGGGTTGGGCCCCCATAAATTGATCCACCACTTCGCCGTTTTTGAAAAAAATAACCGTCGGCAAGCTACGGATGTTGTATTGCCGCGCCAGTTGGGCCTCGTTGTCGGTATCGACCTTGGCCACGGTGAACTGGCCCGCGTGTTCCGTCGCCAATTTGTCGAGAATGGGCATCAACATCCGACAGGGTGAACACCAGCCCGCCCAAAAATCGACGAGGACGAGGTGGGTTTTCGAGGCTTCGATCACATGCTCATCGAAATCCGCTTGTACCACGGGAAACATAAATTCACTGGCCATCAGGAGTCCTCAGTTGAGATGAACGCTTCATATTGCCCTTTGAGGATGACATTTCAAGGGTGTGCCAATGTCGTTTAAAGGCTTGACGTGCCCGATGAAGCCGCGTCTTCACTGCGCCCACTTGAATCCCCAGACATTTCGCCGTCTCGTGACCGTCCCATTGGGCTAGATCCCGCAGTTGAATCATTTCCTGGTCGGTCGGCGATAACTGCTTGAGGACTTGTGAAATGCGCTGTTGGGCTTCGGTTTGCACCGCATTTTGTACAGGACAAGAGGGGGTTCCCCACAAATCGCTTCCCGCATAAAAGTCGCCGTGCTCATCACAAAATGATTGTAACGACACCGTTTTACGTTGACGGTTTTGGCGACAGTGCATAAGCGCATGGTTAATCGCAATGCGGTACAGCCACGATTTTAAGCGCGACCGTCCCGCGAATTGCCCAATCCCTTGGTACGCTTTGACAAAACTGTCCTGGACACAGTCCCAAGCTACGGCGTCATCCCGCACAATCCGACGGGTGGCCCGTAAGAGGGTGGGGGCGTAACGGCGATAGAGTTGGGCTTGGGCGTGGCGGTCTCCTCTTTGGAGGGCTTTGCGCCATTCCGTTTCGTCATCTTCACGGTAAAGGGCGGCAAGATCGGTGAAAAATTGCTCAACAGTCAGGGGCATAGCTTTCATCGGTAGAGGCTCAGGGGTCGTTTGAAGTGCGTTCACCCTGTAACCTTTTTGATTATCAATCAAATCGAATGTTTTTATAAAAACCATGAATCAAATTGATTTAAGGCGTTTTGATCTCAATCTGTTAGTGACCTTTGAAACTTTGATGGTGACTCGCAGCGTGACCCAAGCGGCCCAACGGTTGTATGTGGGGCAACCGGCCGTGAGTCATGCGTTGGGACGGCTACGAGAGGCCTTTCACGATCCCCTATTTGTGCGGGGGGCTATGGGACTTGAACCCACCCCCCGTGCCATCGCCCTAGAGGAACTGGTTCGCGAAGTGCTTTCACTCACTCGCCAAGCCCTTGAACCGCCAAATGATTTTGTGCCCGCTCAGTGGCAACAGGCGATTTCGATGGGGAGTAGCGACTATGGAACGGTGCTGTGGCCATTTTTACTCGCCGAATTGCAACACTGTGCGCCTGGCGTGCGATTGCGGTTGCACGCTCACCAAGATGACGGCGATTTACAGGCATTGGATCGGGGCGACTGGTTGTTGTGTTTGGGGCATGAATCACGGCTCCCACCGCGATTTTGCGTGCGTTCTTTGGGCCACGATGTTTGGGTCGCGATTAGTCGTCCTCATCACCCTCAAATCCCAGAAATCTTGGATTTTGAGACCTTTTGTCGGTTACCTCATCTGCAAATTGGCAACGAAGCGGAGATAGGGGAAGTGCTTCAGCACCTAGGGGGACGGCGTAGGGTTGCCGCCGCGATTCCCAATTTTTTGTCGGCGCCCCCCATCGTAGCCCACAGCGACTTTGTGGCTACCGTTCCATCGCGGGTGGCGGCCCCCTTTTCACGGGCAGGTTTTGTAGAGGTTCATGCGTTGCCTTTGGTCTTGGCACCGTTGGAAGTCTCGGTGACCTGGCATCGTCGGGAGGATCGAACGCCTTTGGTGCATTGGCTCTGTGACCGCTTAGCGCAGGTTACGCAGCGGCTGGTGGGATGGAATGTGAACGAGGGGGATTGGGAAACAGACGCTTTGTAATTGACATCCTCCCCCGCCCTGAACGGCGGGGTTTGCCGCGCATCTGGATCAAAGTTCAACGCGACGGTTCAGGCTGCCCCAAGAAGCTTAAATCGTATTCGCGACGGTCGCAGACGAAGGCATCAACCAACATCCGCTAATCCGCCATTCTCCATCCGACTGTTTTTCCATCGCATAAACAGCAACTTGTAATTTTCCCTGTTGATCCAGAATTTCTACCCGCTGCATGGGGGCACCGTGGGCTATGACCAATTCCAAAAATCGCTTGGCTTGGGGACGGTAAACCGATTGATAACCACTTCTCACCATGGCAATGAAATTATTGGCGTTCCCAAAGCGCGCTTGGATACCTGGACTGGCCAACGCAAACGCTGCTTCCGCGTCATCTCGCTCGAAGGCCTCAATTTGTGCCGCGATAACCTCCTGTATAGCCTGCTGATCCGCGACTTCCAGTGTTGGTGCCACTGCTGTAGAACGCGTGACGCTGGGTTCAATCGGGTGAGTGAGGCCCATTTCAGGGGTTGCCAAGGTCAAAATCGTCGCCAAGCCAAAAAGTAGGTGCCACTGCATTTGTATAATTCCTGTGCAAGTTTTTGATAGTCCATTGGTATCGTCGCGCGGTCAAAGATTCACTTTGATTCACTTTCTCGATGCACGGTCGTGGAATCGTGGCAAGCCTGTCGTCCCTCGCGACCGTAGGTGGGACGGGAATCCCAAACTTATGAGAGCGTGGACGCGGCAATGAAGAGGTGTTGACGATAAAATCGCAGTTCTTCAACCGAATCGCGTACGTCGTCTAGAGCCAGATGTGTCGAACGCTTGCTGTGTTTCACATGGGGATACCACCGTTTAGCCAGCTCCTTAAGGGTGCTTACGTCCAAGTTGCGATAGTGAAAAAAAGCCTCCAGTTTGGGCATGATCCGCGCCAAAAATCGTCGATCCTGACAAATACTGTTGCCACACATGGGCGATTTCCCCTCGGGGACATATGGCCGCAAAAAGGCGAGCGTCATCTGTTCGGCCTGAGCCTCGTCCACAGTGCTTTTCCGCACGCGCTCAATTAGCCCCGAATTGCCGTGTTGTTTCGTATTCCAATGATCCATCGCGCCCAACACGGTATCGGATTGGTGGATCGCAATGACGGGGCCTTCCGCCAGAAGATTGAGTTGACTATCTGTCACAAGGGTGGCGATTTCTAAAATAAAATCGGTTTGGGTATTTAATCCCGTCATCTCCAAATCAATCCAAATCAGGTTATCGGCATTCAGCATGGTGGATTTCCGCGTTTCTTTCTTCAAAGCCCGAAGTGTATGCCATCGAACGCGGTTCGGAACAACGCGATGAGTCAACGGCGTTTAACGCAACAGCAGCGCCGTCGGATTGCGCAAAACCAGGCCGTTCATTGCGAACCTGTGGCGTCGTCCTCAACCCAGGAAGAACCGATGTCCACGGGACAGGTGATCAGTCATTTTGGGGTATTCGCCATTGTGGAGGACACCATCGGACAACTGCATCGCTGTCGTTTGCGACAAAATCTTGGCGGTGCGGTGTGTGGCGACACGGTGGGGTGGCAACCCCATGCCACCGGTGACGGTGTGATTTGCGCCATTCATCCCCGTCGCAATCTGTTAACGCGCCCCGATTACCGGGGGCACCCTAAGCCCATCGCTGCCAATATCGACCAAATTGTGGTGGTGGTAGCGCCGTTGCCCGTTCTCAACGAGGGGCTGTTGGATCGGTATTTTGTGGCCATTCGCGCCCTGAAGGCCCGACCTTATCTTGTCATCAACAAGTCCGAACTGCTCTCGCCGACCCAACAGGAGATCCTCCGCGCTCAGCTCGCGCCCTATGCGGCAATGGCCGAACTCGTGTTCATCAGTGTGCGTTGTGACCCCCAGCTCACCGCGTTACGGGAACGGCTATGTAATCAGGTGTCGTTGTTGGTGGGGCAGTCGGGCGTGGGAAAATCGTCGTTGGTTCAGCGATTGTTGCCCGATAAAGCCATTAGAACCGCCGCCGTTTCCATCGCAACCGGCAAAGGAACCCACACCACCACCCATAGCACGCTCTATCACCTGGATTTTGGTGGCGATCTCATCGACTCTCCCGGGGTACGGAGCTTTGAATTGGGCGAGCTTTCGTTGGCGGATTTAGCGGGCGGGTTTCCGGAGATTGAGCAGGCGAGTCAGCACTGTCGATTTGCCAACTGTCGGCATCGCGCCGAACCGAATTGTGGGGTTTTGGCAGCGGTAGCGCGGGGGGAAATTGTGGCGCGACGACTTCAGGGGTATCACCAACTTTGCGACGAACTTTCCCGCAAACGAAACGCCCATCGTCCGCTTAACCCATGAGATGTTCGATGAGTGCTTTTTTTAGTGTTCTGCCAAGTTCAACCCGGACAATCACGATTCAGAGGAGTAACCGATGACGGTTTTGGTGTCGCCACGTTTGGATCTTGTATTCAAGCTACTATTTCTGAGCGAACCGACGCTGTTACCGGATTTTCTGAACGCGGTCTTGGGATACTGGGCGTTTCCGCCAGTCCATCAGATTGTGATTAAGAATCCGACTTTGAGCACTTCAGAACTGGCGGGAAAGCTGATTACTTTGGATCTTCACGCTGTCGATGAGCAGAATCGGCAGTACGACATCGAGATGCAGAGTCAGAAACAGCCCTCATACCCGGCACGGATGGCGTTTTACGGGGCACGAATGTTGGCGGGACAGCTGGGTACGGGCGATAAGTATGGTCAATTGCACCCGGTGTTCGGAATACATCTGCTGGAATCGACGCTATTTGGCTTTGAAAATGACCCCTGTCATGCCCATTGTTTTGAACTGCGCCGTCGGGAAGCGCCGCACCCGCTGTTGACGGACAAATGGGCATTGATGGCGTTTGAATTGTCGAAAGTGGGTGGTTTAACTGCTGATCCGTTAACGCAATGGCTGTGGTTTTTTGGCCACGGCGAAGAGGAAAATCCGATGAATTTCAGTCACGAACCTGTGCAGAAAGCGATGGCGATCCTTGCCACGTTGA
>CAZTIH010000053.1:0-15899 GCA_964613675.1 uncultured Candidatus Competibacteraceae bacterium | reverse complement strand
CGTCAACTGCTGACGACGGCCCCTCGTGCCCCGCTTTGGGCCACCATTCACCGTCCTACCCAAGACGCAGTGCCGTTGCGCCATAGCCTTCGGGAATATGTGAGTACACCCAATGAGTTCGGGTTATCTACCGTCATTGTCACAGTCGTCTACTAACTCATCATCACTCAGAAAAGGAACCCAAACATGGAAACCATCGTTTCTCCCGTTGTTCATTCCACCACCCGCAAACTTTTGATTTCCGCGCCACGCGCGCCTTTGTGGGCCACCATTCACCGTCCTACCCAAAACGCAGTGCCGTTGCGCCATAGCCTTCGGGAATATGTGAATACACCCAATGATTTCGGGTTATCCACCGTCGTTGTCACAGTCGTCTACTAGAGGACAAAAACCCCATGACAACGACAACAACGACGACTGCTCTGCATTTGCAATTCGGTGTGGGACAAATCGACATCGGTCTTTCAGATGACGAACTTCTCCAAGTGGACTGCCTCGTGGGCGATCCACCCAATCGGCAAGATCAGGGCGATACTACAATCCTTTCAAGCCAGCCCCGCCGAGTCATCGCGATCAGCTGGCCCCAAAAAGTGCATTGGGTGCTGCGAGTCCCCTCGACACTCCGCGAAATTCTAATTCAGGGCGCTGGCGGCGATCTGCACTGTGAAGGGCTTTCCCTCGAGCGTTTTACTCTCGAAGGGGCTGGCAATCGGCTCGCCTGGCATGGCGATCATCTGGGTCGTCTGGTTGTGACGGGAACCCACCAACAAGCCAATCTCCGCGTAAACCGCCTCGACGACGTGGCTGTGACAGGACTCAGTCAGCGCGTTGTTGTGCAACACGGGATTCCTTTCCGCGTTGTTGGAACCAACGCACAACTTGGTTGTGAACTCCACGCGCCTACCAGCGACGCGCAAGCAACCCATCGCATTCGCCAACAACTTGTCGGAATCGGTCATCGTCTGGAGCTACACCATGTCCACGCCTAATCAAGCCAATGCCCTCGTCTTTAAACCAACGCGGGCTTGTCCTGCCCGCTGTGATTTTTGCTGCGATCCTGTGGAAGCGTCGGGCGACCGTTTGCGTCGCGAACACATGATCCGCCTGGTGGAACAGGTGAGCGATGCTATTCCCGGCATGATTCATATGGTGGGTTTTACGGGAGGCGAGCCGTTTCTGCTGTTCGACGACATACTTGCTGTTTGCCAAACCGCTCACCGTCGCGGACTCACAAGCGCCGTTGTATCTTCGTCCTACTGGGCCAAAACCCCTGCTATTGCCCGCGAGCAGTTGGCGCAACTCCAAGCCGCGGGACTCACGCGTTATTCCACCTCCTGCGATGACGAACATCTACGTTTTGTCCCCATCGAAGCCATTCGCAACGCTTTGACCGCCGCTTGCGATCTGGGGCTAGATGCCAATGTGGTGGGTACTTTTGCGACTCAAGGTCGAAGTGCCGCAGATCTCATAGGAGAACCTTTAGCCAGCCGCGTGCGCAGCGAGAACAAACTCATTGCTCCCTACGGACGCGCGGCCCAGCGTCCCGCCACCGTGGCCGATTACGCCATCAAAGCCGAATTAGATCACTGGCGCTGCTACCGACGCATTGGCCACGACATCCTCGTACAGCCCAATGGCGATGTGTTGCCGTGCTGTTCCACCAATAACATGACTAATCCTTTGATTTTCGGAAATATCCTCCAAGGGGACGACATCGCCGAGGTGGTACTGCGGATTCTCGAATCTTTTCTCTTACGGCTGTTGAAATTTGAAGGATTTAGCGCGCTACAAACGAGTGTAGATCGCCATGCCCAGGTATCTTGGCCAATTCCCGAACACAGTTCTGGCCCCTGTGGCTACTGTGCCCAAGTATTCAATGATCCCGACCGCGCGAGTGCTATCTTTTTGGCCCTTGCCAAGGAACAACCCGGTTATCTATCGGCACTCCTGGAAAAGGCAGGTTTACCTTCGTCCAACGCCACCGCATTGCTGGAAGGCACATGTTAGTGCCTGCGGCAGCTGAACTCCGACCCGATTATCCAGGTGATCGTGGCTCTTGAGCCCAGCCGCGACCCTGGCCTGCGGGATATTTTGAAGAAACTGCGGGTTGTTTCTCGGATGAACCGCTCACGCGAGTGCCGCAGGGTGAGACGGTGGGGCGCAACTTGGCGCGGATTCTCCCAGTGACCGCCAAAGATGCGGGTTAAGTCCTTGATTATAAAGGCTACCGCAAAAACACGGAGACTTAAAATCCCTCGGTGGCGACACCGTGCCGGTTCGAGTCCGGCCCTGGGCAATGAGTAGTTCTACGGTTAAGCCCTTGATTTTTTAACTAAAATTTCTCCGTGAACGGCCCTGATTTCAACTTCATTCCTCATCCTTCAAAGTGGGTGGCGCAAGAGTTAAATGTATTTTTCCTCACAGCCGACCCGCTGACCGCAAAAACGACGCCATAGAAATCGACCCGTCATTAAAAGTAAGCTGCTCCACATGATGAAGTGTTTTGACAAAACGCCCGTCACTTAGCGAAACCGAAGTATCGTCTTCAGATACCACAAAATAAACACTCCGCAACCCTGGTAAGACCACGGTATCGTGTCCCGCGTCCCCCCAAACCACATCATTACCGAATCCTGGATGAATGACATCGTTACCGCCCGCGCCCCGAATGAAATCATCGCTTAAGCCGTTTGCATCGCCAAATAAAGTGTCATCTCCCTCGCCACCCCAAATCACTAACCCCGGTACTTGGGCCATTAAGGACCCTTGGGATGACCAGCTCACTTGATGATAGCTATTATCTGCACTGTCACGAATCACTAGATAATGAAAGCTGCCATCAGCCCCCTCGGCAGGGTGTAATACCAAGTCTTCAGCCAATCGTCGGACGAATTTTTGCCACCCGACGGGTAAAACTGCGGCTTCAAACGCTTGTCGTACCCTGTTTGCCCCCTCAGCGGATGAAGCGTGCATGATGTACTCATTGCCCCACTCGTCGCGCACAAAATAACGATCTAAAGGCAACGTCCCCGAAGGCACCCCATCGGCGTTGGCCCAAAACTTCATGTTTTGTCCTTTGTAATTTGCCGTCACCTTCACCGTGCCTGGAAGCGGGGTAGTTTCCAGATTACCGGCAAAGTAAGGATTGACTGCCGATAGGCCACTGTAATCTGTAGAGCGATAGGGCCAAACAGCATTAATCGCGAGAGACATGGCCGCCCAAGAATAACCATCAGAAGTCACAATGAAAGTCGTCGTCCCCAACGGCGCATTGGGCGAGGCTATGAACTGCGATTCGTTAAATTGCAGATTGCGGGTGGTATTTTTGATAAACGGCAAGGGCGGTGTGTAATTCAACCATTCGGTTTCGCTAATTTCGCTCTCCCCCCCACTTTTATATGTGGAAACGGGCTGGTCAGGCGCTGTCAACACCGTCTCAATATTCACGATTTCAAAGGCTTCCGAAATCAGGTTCCAAACCAATTCTGGCGATTCATCAGAAGTGTTCTCTTCATCTTGTGCATCGTTGTCATTTCCGCCGCATCCGGCTACGCCCAATGCCAAAATTAAGCTTAAGAGTAATTCGTAAAAACTGCGTTGCTTCGTCAAAATCATTGAAATTCCTCGAAAAAGTCGGTCGATTTGGGAGATATATCATCCCAACTTATCGAGATTAACCGCAAATCCCCTGGTACACACGTACATCGCCAAGAGCTTCTCCCCGCTCTCGGCGACCTACAACGTCACTCGAATTACACAATCGCTTCTCTTAACCCCAGTTCGCGATCGCCAATCCCAGTAAACCCGCAAACAGAACATAGTAAACCGTCGGAATGAGCGTTCGACGTAGGGTCATCCCCTCTTGTCCTAATAACCCCACCGTCGCAGATGCCGCCACTACATTGTGGATTGCCACCATGTTACCCGCCGCAGCCCCCACCGATTGCAATCCCACAATTAAGCTCGTCGATAGATTCAGTTTTTCGGCGACCCCAAATTGGAACAGACTAAACATCAGATTGCTGACCGTGTTGCTTCCAGCAATAAAGGCCCCTAACGCGCCAATCGTCGGTGCGAATAAAGGCCAAATCTCACCCACATTGGTCGCGACCCACGCCGCCATCACGACGGGCATACTGCCGTATCCCATCTCGTTCACCCCAGAATTGATGTACACCCGCACCATCGGCACCGTGAAAATCAGCACAAATCCAGCGCCGAGCAGAATTTTGGTCGAATCCCCGAGTGCCGCTTGTAATTCGCGAAGCCGCATCTGATGAAGAAAAAATGTGATCAAGACGACGGCGACCAAAATAGCGCCCGGCAAATAAAGTGGCGTGGAAGTGGCGCTAATGCCCGTCTCCAGGATATTCGGCCAGCTCAATACCAATGCCGAACGCAAAGCGGCCCCAATTCCGAGTTCGGGTAACCGAGAAAGCACCAAAAAGGCAGCCATCAGTACATAGGGCGTCCACGCTAACCAAATGGGCATCATGGGTTTTTCAGCGATTTGGTCGAGCTTCATCTCCAACGTCCCCATCCATTGGCTCGGCCATTCTGAAGCAGGGGCGAAATCCCACTTCTCTTTGGGCACCAGAAACCCATGCTGGGCAGCCGTCACCACCACCACTAGACCCACTAATGCGCCCAACAGGGAGGGAAACTCAGGCCCCAAAAGCCAGCCCGTCAACACATAGGGCACGGTGAACGCCAGGCCCGCGAAAATCGCAAAGGGTGCAATCGCTAAACCTTCAGTCCACGAGCGATTTTTCCCGAAAAAGCGCGTCATCATCACGATCATAAAGAGCGGAATGAGCGTCCCGATGATGCCGTGAATGATGGCGGCGTTAAAGGTCACGATCTGAATGTACTGATCTAACGTCATCCCCGACTGCACCAAAAAGGCGTCGAGTTCTGCACTCTGCAAACCATTACGCACCCCAATTACGATGGGCGTTCCCACCGCGCCGAAGGTAACGGGCGTACTTTGAATCATCATCCCCAACATGACCGCCGCCACCGCCGGGAATCCCAAAGCCACGAGCAAAGGCCCCGCGACCGCTGCCGGGGTACCAAATCCAGACGCCCCTTCGATAAATGAACCAAAGAGCCAAGCAATAATGATGGCTTGGATCCGTCGATCATCACTCACTTTGGTGAATCCATTCCGAATCGCAATCACTGCCCCGGAATGTTTCAAGGTATTGAGCAACAAAATAGCGCCGAAAATAATGAATAACACGTCGAAAGTAATGAAAAGTCCTTGAATCGTGGAAGCAACTACCCGTGCTACCGGCACTTGCCACACCAATAAAGCAATGACAGCCGTCAAAACATAGATTAATGGCATGGCACGCGAGGCCGGCCAATGCAATCCAATCAGTAATACCGCTACGACCAAAATGGGTAGAACGGCAAATAGGGCTTGTAGATCGAGTCCTAGACTCATTAATTTCACTCCTCTCGTGGTTTGGTTAAAAAATGACGATCTCGCGATTTGCACCAAACTACAGGGTGGTGCAAACGATACTTTTCACAAATGCAGCGTGGAAAAAATTGGCAGTTCCTTCACCCACACACGGCTGAAGCCGCCGCTTCCTGACGGTGAGTTGCGCACCGATCCACTAAATACAAAATTGATTTATAGGGAATTTTTCCGTGCTCAGATAAACCAATCTCACAGGTTCGGTTACTCGAAAACCCTTCGGTACAGTCACTCGGAAGCTGTTCTGCAAGTGTAGATAGCGCACTGGCATTGAGTTCTGGAACAAAAAATCCTTTATCCCCAGCAAATCCACAGCAATAAATGTCTGGAGGAATGACGACCCGATCGGCACAAGATTCTGCAATCGCCCGCATTTTCGGCCCCAATCCCGCTTTTGCGGCAGCACAGTTGATGTGTAGCGCAACGGTAATCGCTTGTTTCTCAAGGTATAAACGAGGCAAAATCAGGTCGTGAAGGGCTTCTACTGGATCAAAAATTGAGAGATGTTTTGCCGCTTCTCGTATCCGCAAACCACAAGGACTCGCATCGAACAGAATTGGGATACGCCCCTGCTCACTGATTTCTGAAAGTGCTTCAACCAATTGCTTAACCTGTTGATTTGCCAAATCTTTTGCCCCCTTACTCTCGAAGGTCAATCCGCAACACAGCGAACCGATATTTTTGGGCAGCAAAATCTCGTAATCAGCTTTTTCGAGCAATCGACGGGTGACTTGGGGCAAATCCAGCGTTTCCGTATCGTTTCCACTGGGACCAAAGGTACGACTAGCACAATTCGCAAAGTAAACGATGCGCGGTCGGTCAGCGGCTTCCTCGGAAGCGATTTTCTGAACATTAGACAAGGTGCGAGCTGCATTCGGCAGGGTTGTGTGCCACTTCGGAATTCGGTTACCACTCACTTTCCGCAAAGTACCGGTGACGGTCTGCATCCCCGTCTCCCCTAAGATTTGCTTCCCTAGATTCGCCGCCTGTAACCCCAGTCGAGCTGCTGAAAGGGCCGTTCCAAAGTGCTGAGCTGCTACTTCTAATCCTTTTGTCTGAAGAGACGATAACGCTTGCCCCCGCAGATGCCGAATCATCTCTCCCGTATTGATTTCAACCGGACAAGCGGTCGAACACAATCCACAACCAGCGCAAGTATCTACCCCGAGATAACGGTAGGATTTGGCAATTTCTGCAGCCGCTTCAGAAGCGCCTATTGCCGTCAAACGAGCTTCTTCTCGCAACGCCGTAATTCGTTGACGGGGCGTTAAAGTCAGGGCTTTAGAAGGGCAATAATTCTCGCAAAAACCGCATTCGATACACTTATCTATGATCTCATGGGCGGGGGGCAGCGATTTCAGATGGGTCACATGGGCCATGGCATCGTCATTCAGAATCACGCCTGGATTTAGCAACCCCTTAGGATCAAATAACTGCTTGATTTCCTTCATTAATCCATAAGCCACCGTCCCCCATTCCATTTCGAGATAGGGCGCCATATTACGACCCGTACCGTGTTCACCTTTGAGAGAACCGTCGTATTTCGCCACAGTAAGTTCGCAGACTTCATCCATGAAGCGGTGATAACGATCGATTTCTGGTTGTCGGCTAAAATCTTGGGTGAACACAAAATGGACATTGCCATCGAGGGCATGGCCGAAAATGATGGCTTCGTGATACCGATGAGATTTCAACAAAGTCTGTAAATCGCACATGGCAGCGGCGAGTTCGGGCAAGGGATACGCTACGTCCTCAATAATCACCGTCGTTCCGACTTCTCTAATCGCGCCCACCGAGGGAAATAACCCCTTACGGATATTCCAAAATTGGTTAAAAATTTTGGGGTCACTTGAGAAATTTGCCGGCATCAGCAGGGAACTTTGTTGGAACAACCCCTCGACTTCGGCCACTTTGGCAGCGAGTTCACCACAGTTATTGGCCCGCACCTCCACCAGTAGCGCACAGGCATTTCGTGGCAACGTTTTTAACACCGCAGGCATTCCCGGCTTATTTGCGACCGACTGCAATGCGGGGTCATCCATCAATTCCACCGCCGCCACCGACAAGGCTTTAAGCAACGGAATCAAAGTGCAAGCCGTTGGAATATCTGCAAAAAAAGCTAAGGCGCTCGCTTTGTGAGACTGTTCTACGACCGTTGCAAGCGTAACTTCTGAAATAAATGCCAACGTTCCTTCAGAACCCACAATCAGGTGCAATAGAATGTCAAAGGGATCGGTAAAATCCACAAGCGCATTCAGGCTGTAACCCATCGTGTTCTTAATACGATATTTTTTCCGAATCTTCGCGACGAGGACGTCATCCTGTTTAGCCGACTTCGCTAAGTTCGCTAATCCTTCAAGTAACGGAGCATGAGACCGTCTAAACGCCTCACGACTCGCTTCATCAGCAGTGTCGAGCAGAGTGCCATCGGCAAAAATGAGCCGCGCATTCAACAGGGTGTGATAGCTATTTTGCGCGATCCCGCAACACATTCCACTGGCATTGTTCGCCACCACGCCGCCCATTTTCGCCGCATTGATAGACGCCGGGTCTGGCCCAATTTTACGACCGTAAGGGGCTAACAACCGATTGGCTTCTCCCCCAATTACCCCGGGTTGCAAGCGAATTTTGGTGCCTTGATCGAGAATCTGATGCTCCCGAAAACCGTTCTGCCCAACCGACAGCAGCACAGAGTCACTAATCGCTTGCCCCGATAGACTCGTGCCCGCTGCGCGAAAGGTCACGGGGGTTTCATGGCGATAACAGGCCCTTAGAATCTGGCAAATTTCTTGTTCTGTCTGACCGTGGACGACCAGTTGAGGGGTCATGCGATAAAAGCTGGCATCCGTACCGTATGCGAAGCGCTTTAGCGGATCGGTAATCAAGCGTTCTTTAGGAATTAATGGTTGTAAAGTGTGATGCAACAAAGCATGACAAGAATCCATTGTGGGGCTCCAGAGGTAGTTGGTTCAGAACATCGCACCAGTAAAATATAATTTTTTCAACCACTTAAAAATTGGTACGACCAAAATTGGTATGACCAAATTATTCAAAAAGGGCGATCTGCCGTCAATGCAAGATCAGAGAAAAATCCTGTGAAATTAGAAAATCTAAGCACAAGTCGCATTTCAGATACGGTAGTTACGGAATTAGAACGCCTGATTGCCCTAGGTGAATTTCAACCGGGGGATAAGTTGCCGCCCGAACGGGTGTTATCTCAACGGTTTGCCGTGTCCCGTACCGCCCTGCGGGAAGCGTTGAGCCAACTGGAGGCTCGCGGCGTGATCGTGAGTCATCGCGGGGCGGGGACTTGGATTAATGAGGATTTAACGCCTCAAGTGAGTGGTACGCTGCTTCATCTCGTCCGCGCCTGTCCGCAGACGATTTTGGATGTGCTGGAATTGCGGCGTGCATTGGAGGAATTAGCCGCAGAACGGGCGGCACTCAACGGCCAACCTCGCGAAATTGAACGACTTTCCCAGTGTTTTCATACACTTATTACGGCCTCTCAGCGCGGTGACTTAGCCGCAGAAACCGAAGCCGATATGGCATTTCACCTTGCGATTGCTCATGCGTCTAAAAATAGTCCGCTTACCCATGTCATCCATAGTCTATTTGGCGTGATCAGAACCAACATAGGTGAAAATCTTCAACGATTACATAGTGTTGCAGAACATCGTTCCCTTCTGGAGAAACAACATCGGCGCATTTTTGACGCCATTCGTCATCGTCACCCCAAAGCGGCCAGACAGGCAGCACATGACCATTTAGCGTTCGTCATCGCCAGTTTCGCCCGTGAGTTTGATCAATCCGATTTTAAGCCCTAACCCAAATGTGCGAGCACTTGGGGACAGCTCATGCCGAACGGGAGGGATGCACCTGGAACACCGCCACCACCTCGGTCAAACGCCCTGCTTCCGTCGTCAAACTCTCCGTAGAACGCTGATTTTGTTCGACAAGCGCGAGATTCTGCTGTGTCGTTTTTTCGAGCTGTCCCACAGCCTGGCTCACCTGCGTAATCCCGATATTTTGCTCTTTAGTCGCTCCTGAAATTTGCCCGATTAACGCCGTAACCTGCTGAACTTGTTCGACAATTTCCTTCATCGTGTGCCCCGCGTTATTCACCAAATCACTCCCCGACGCCACTTTAGTCACGGAATCGTTGATGAGCTTTTTAATTTCGCTCGCCGCTTTCGACGACCTTTGCGCCAGGCTTTGCACCTCCGACGCCACGACCGCAAACCCTTTCCCTTGCTCACCTGCCCGCGCCGCTTCGACCGCCGCATTGAGCGCTAATAGATTTGTCTGAAAAGCGATGCTGTCGATGATCGCGACAATTTCTGCAATTTTTCGGCTGGATTGATTTATTTCACTCATCTGCGAAACAACCTGATTCACCACCACACCTCCCTGTTGCGCCACCGCCGCAGCTTGTGCGGCCAATTGATTCGCTTCTTGGGCATTTTCCGTACTTTGGCGCACTGCACTCGCCAACTGATCCATGGACGCCGTAGTCTCTAATAAACTCGCAGCTTGCTGGTCAGTTCTCTGGGAAAGCGACTGATTTCCTTGGGAAATTTCCTGTGAAACCGACTCCACGGATGACACACTTTCGCGAATGTCCGTCACCATTCGTTGTAACGAAGTCTGCATTTCGGAAATGTCTTGCAGCAGTTCCCCAATCTCATCTTGACGGTTGGTATGCAGAGGCTGGCGTAAATCCCCCTGTGCGATCCGTTCGACCGCTTCTCGTGCCTCGCGCAACGGGACGACCACACTTTGCGAAACCGCCGTCGCAATCAAAATTCCCAGCAAAATCGCCACGCCGCATAGCCCCGCCATCATCCAAGCGGTCTGTCTCGCGGTGCTCATCGCGGCTTCGGTAGCGCGTAGGGAGAGATCTTCCTGCAAATTAATAAACCGATTAATCGCCGCTAACCACGCCACAAAATTACTACGCGACGCTTCCAAAACGAATTGTTGTGCTTCTTCAAATTTTTCATCCGCCCGCAACTTCAGAATCTGCTGAATCTGAGGAATTGTGCGCGTTTCGATCTGCTTAATTTGGTTTAACGCCTCTCGTTCCTCAGTCGACGCATTCGCCATCAGCGCATCTAAGCGACGGGCCGCATCCGCATATTGCGCCGTCAGTTGCTCGATACTCCGAATTTCCGCCGTGGGCACTTGGTCACGGGGCAACAACACCACATCGCGAATTTCAATCGCCCGATCATGAACGCTGCCGCGAAAGTCAATAGCGGCACGAATTTTGAGTGCCCGTTGCGTATCGATTTCAAGGCTCTGGATACTTCGTACACCTAGTGCAGTGACGATAGCAAATATAAGCAAAATGATGCCAAAGCCTGTCGCGAGGCGCGTTGAAATGCGACCGTGAATCAGGAAATTCATAGCGATATTCTCAGTTGAAATTAAGCGACCATGGGGAGTGAATGATTATTGGTTGGAAGTAAATTCTGGCCACGATACGACAGTTGCCATTGAGGTTCTCAATTTTGTGCGAATTCAGCCTTGATTAAGCGAAAGAAATTGCGGTCTTTCCAATGAGTTAGTCTCAAAACACCAGGTAAATCCCACAATAAAAAGATTGTGTTATGGGCGGCGTTCTTTACTATCCGCCCCCGCATGAGGTGCATTGCCACGCAATGTTAAACGGGAAGTCGGTGCAAACCCGACGCTGCCCCCGCAACGGTAAATGTTAGGTCAACCGCCATCGCGCCACTGTGAATTCGTTCATGGGAAGGCGGCGGTCAGAACGTCAACCCCTTTGACTTCTCCTAATTAGCCCGGAGACCGGCCTTATGCAGGTTGGACGCGGAGGGCGTACAAAAACCGTTACAAATCAAACCTTTGTGATCGGTCTCTCTCTGCGTCTGTTGATTTTCAAACGATGCGCGGGTGAGCGCAAAGGTGATTTTTCATGTCACGCCCCTTTCAGAAGTTCAGAACGCTGATATTTGCAACGGCAAGTAGCGTTACCCCGTTCTGCGGTGCCCAAACCGACGACGTCGATTTACTGGAAATTGCACCGTTAGTCGTAACCGCCACGCGTCGCCCCCAAACGGTTGACGAAACCTTAACCGCTATCAGCGTCATTGACCGCGCAGAAATCGACCGTTTGCAGATTACTTCTGTAGAAGAAGCGTTGAGACGAATTCCAGGAATTTCCATTAGTAACAACGGCGGGCGTGGCAAAGCGACTTCCGTGTTTATTCGTGGAACCCAATCCGATCATGTACTCGTTCTCATCGACGGCCTGCGCGTGGGATCCGCAACCACAGGCACGACGGCATTTCAAGACCTCCCAATAGATCAAATCGACCGCATTGAAGTGGTGCGTGGCCCGCGTTCGAGCTTGTATGGTTCGGAAGCAATTGGGGGCGTCATTCAGATTTTTACACGCCGAGGCGAAAGCCAGTTTACGCCCTATGGTCGACTCGGATACGGGACAGATCAGACTTTTGAAGGTGCAGTTGGCGTACGGGGCCGTGTGGAAAATGGCCATCTGAATGTCGGAATTAGCGGTATTAAAACAGATGGATTTAATGCCTGTAATGGCGTGCCGAACCTGGGCGGCTGCTTTACGACTGAACCCGACCGCGATGGCTATGAACAGCTGGCTTTTAGCGCCAATGGTGGCTATCGAATTAGCCCCGCCTTAGAAATTGGCGGCAATTTCCTGCGCAGTAAAAGCGAGAGTGAATTCGATGGAAGTTTTGTAAATGAGAGCGATAGTATTCAGCAAATTATCGGACTCAATGGCCGTTTAACGGTTAATGATTTTTGGCAAATAAACGGCTTAATCGGTCACAGCACGGATGATGCAGAAAATTTCAAGGATTCGGTTTTTCGCACTCGGTTTAGAACGCGCAAATGGAATTTTTCGCTCCAAAACGACTTCGCCATTTCAAGCACGCAAAACGTGATTGTAGGCCTCGATTATGTACGCGATGCAGTGAGTGGTACGACCGCCTATGAACGCGATTCTCGGGGAAACAAGGGAATTTTTGGTCAATATCAAGGCCAATTTGGGGCATTCAAATTACAGGCGAGCGCACGACACGACGATAACGGTCAATTTGGTGGCAATAATACAGGTGGCCTGGCATTGGGCTATGAGATAACGCCGTCAATTAACTTATTTGGGAGTTTCGCAACTGCATTTAAAGCCCCAGCATTTAATCAACTCTATTTTCCTGGATTCTCGAATCCGAATTTGTCGCCTGAAAAATCCCGCTCATTTGAAATTGGGGTAAATGGACGTGCAATGTGGGGTCTCTGGTCAGCGAATGCGTATTACACATTAGTGGACGATTTAATTGCCTTTGATGCAGCGGTGGGGCTGCCGAATAATATTAACGAAGCCCGTATTTATGGCGTTGAACTCAGCGCCAGCGGTCAGCAGTTGGGCATTGATTGGCAAGTCGATGCCGCATTACTAGACACGGAAAATCGCGCAACGGGGGCTAATCGCGGCAATCGGCTCCCCAGAAGGGCTTCTGAAACATTACAGATTAGTCTCGACAAATCGTTGAACCGCTTTAACTTTGGTCTGACCGCTTTTGCAGCAGGTAAGCGATTTGATGATCTAGCGAATTCGCAGAGGTTGGGCGGATATACCACGGTCGATCTTCGTGGAAGTTACCAGATCACTCGTCAGCTACTTCTCGAAGCGCGCATAACGAATCTGTTCGACAAATCCTACGAAACGGCGGCGTTTTACAATCAGGCAGGGCGGGCAGTCTTTGCACAATTACGTTACCAGCCCTGAAGCAATAACTTCTCAAAATTTCAGATGCGGTCACTGAAATGCAGATCGTTAAACATGCCTTTCAGAAGGATATTCGTGCTCAGAAAGGCGTGGAACTCTAGGAATTTGTTCCTGTGAGTGAAGCAATT
Source organism: uncultured Candidatus Competibacteraceae bacterium (assembly GCA_964613675.1). GTDB lineage: Bacteria > Pseudomonadota > Gammaproteobacteria > Competibacterales > Competibacteraceae > DAIUCA01. The sequence continues at coordinate 2,497 of CAZTIH010000053.1, read as the reverse complement.
GTCGTGGCAGACGCACTGATTATCGACCTGATGATCGGTGCGCCGCGCCGTTATCACCCGCTCAATGGTTTTGGACTGTCGAGCAAGAGACCATTTTTTCTCAATCCCCATAAAAAACATCCCTTCTCTTAACACGAGAGAAAGGACATTAACTGCTATTGAGATCGGTAAGGCGGTGAAAACTAACCCGCTTTGGCGACTTTTTGCGCTTCTGTTTTAGCCCAAGGCGCTTTCAACATGCTCCAGCAGGGATTGTTTAAGGTCATGTCCATGTCGCGGGCAAAAATCGCGAAGCCATCGTAGCCGTGGTACGGGCCCGAGTAATCCCACGAGTGCATTTGACGGAAGGGGATGCCCATTTTTTGGAAAATGAACTTCTCTTTGATCCCGGAACCGACCAAATCGGGCTTGACTTTTTTGATGAATTCTTCCAACTCAAACCCGGTGGCATCGTCGTACAACAGGGTGGAATCGGGCATATCTTTGATGGTGCGATCATAATCGTCGTTGTGGGCAAACTCGTAACCCGTACCGACGACTTCCATCCCTAAATCTTCGTAGGCACCCACGACGTGACGCGGACGTAAGCCACCGACATACAACATCACGCGCTTACCTTCGAGACGCGGACGATACTTGGCGATGACGGCATCCATGATGGGGGTGTACTTAGCGATAACGCGCTCAGCCCCTTCTTTAATTTTGTCGTCGAAACGAGCAGCGATAGCGCGTAAGGACTCAGCCACTTTGGTCGGACCAAAGAAGTTGTACTCCATCCACGGAATCCCAAACTTCTCTTCCATGTGACGCGAAATGTAGTTCATCGAACGGTAGCAATGGAGCAGGTTTAGCTTGACTTTCGGGCTGGCTTTCATCTCAGCAACCGTACCATCTCCCGACCACTGGGAAGTCACATTCAAGCCCATTTCTTCCAACAAAATCCGCGATGCCCACGCATCCCCACCGATGTTGTAGTCACCGAGGATCGACACATCGTAAGGACCACTTTCGATTTCCGGAATGTCGTTGAACATGTGATCGCGGATGGCGTCGTTAGCTAAGTGGTGACCGAGCGACTGAGAAACGCCACGGAACCCTTCGCAACGCACCGGCACGACGGGCTTATTGAATTTGGCGGCCGCTTTCTTGGAAACTGCTTCGATGTCGTCACCGATCAAACCAATGGGGCATTCCGACTGCACGCTGATGCCTTTGTTGAGCGGGAATAGCATTTCGATTTCGTCGATCAAGGTAGCGAGTTTTTTGTCGCCTCCAAACACGATGTCTTTCTCTTGGAAGTCTGAAGTGAAGTTCATCGTTCCAAACGTGTTGATGCCCGTCATCCCTACATAATAGTTACGACGGCCAGCGCGAGAATACTGACCGCAGCCCACCGGTCCGTGAGAGATATGGATCATGTCCTTGATGGGACCCCAAACCACCCCTTTAGAACCCGCATACGCGCAACCACGAACCGTCATGACGCCAGGTAAGGATTTTTTGTTCGAAGTGATGCACTTCTTAGACTGGGTCACGCTCGAATCGCTGACGGCTAAATGCTTTTTACGATCTTTTTGGGCTTTCTCAGGATAAATTTCTAAAACTTCTTGAATGAGCGCCTCCATTTCGGCGCGGACATTGGTCGTATTCTCAGACATCTGTAATTAACTCCGTAAGGCCAGGCCGTCTATCTGCGGACCATAGCAAGGAAAATGAGCGGGTTTTTAGAACGAAGGGAAGGGGAACCAGCCCCACTCCCGTTCACAACAAAATCGTTTGTGTGCGCGATCCCTGCGCAAGAACTCGCCCCAATTTAGGCGCTAGCGAGCGCAGCGGCTTCGGCGTCCAGTTCTTCTTTGGTCTTGCCGACGATGCTGGTGTCTTCTTCTTCTAAGATGCCGAAGTTCATCAGCAACTCTTCGAGTTCATCCATGGTCACCGGGGTGGGGATGACGAGTTTTTTGTTGTCGATGACTTTGCGGGCCAAGGTGCGATATTCATCAGCTTGTTTGGCTGTGGGATCATATTCGATCACGGTCATGCGGCGGATTTCGGCGTGTTGCACCACATTATCGCGGGGAACGAAGTGAATCATCTGCGTGCCAAGTTTTTCGGCTAAGGCCATGATCAATTCGTCTTCGCGGTCAGTGTTACGGCTGTTGCAGATCAGCCCGGCTAAACGAACACTGCCTGAGCTAGCGTATTTCACGATTCCTTTGGTGATGTTGTTAGCCGCATACATGGCCATCATTTCGCCGGAGCACACGATGTAGATCTCTTGCGCTTTGTTTTCGCGGATAGGCATGGCGAAGCCACCACATACCACGTCGCCGAGCACGTCATAAAATACAAAGTCGAGGTCTTCATCATAGGCGCCTTCTTCTTCTAAGAAGTTGATGGCGGTGATCACACCGCGACCCGCGCAACCGACGCCCGGCTCAGGACCGCCAGATTCGACACACTTGACGCCGCCGTAACCGACCGACAATACGTCTTC
>CAZTIH010000052.1:0-16159 GCA_964613675.1 uncultured Candidatus Competibacteraceae bacterium | reverse complement strand
GTGGTCGATCCGGGTGTGGGTGGCCCACGGGAAGGTGTTATCGTACAGGTCGAAAACCGTTATCTCGTCGGCCCCAATAACGGGCTATTTTCGTTGATTACACAGGAAAAATTTGCAAAAGCGTGGCGGATTACATGGCAGCCCCCTCGGCTTTCGGCATCGTTTCACGGGCGGGATTTATTTGCCCCTGTGGCAGCAAAATTGGCGGCTGAATTAGCATCTCCTAATGCGTTGGGGGAGGCGATGGAATTAGTGTCATTTGCCCCATTCCATCGGGAAAAAGTCATTTACATTGATCCATTCGGAAATGCAGTGACGGGGATTGCGGGAGCGAATATCCGTTCAGAACAAAAAGTCAATGTGAATGCCCACGAGTTAGCGTTTGCACGGACTTTTTGTGAGGTGCCCATTAATACCTGTTTTTGGTATCGCAATTCCAATGATTTGGTTGAAATTGCGTGTAACCAAGGGTGTGCCGCAGAACAATTGAATTTGCAATGTGGTTGCTCAGTAATTATCCATGATTAATTGCACAGGACGGCAATGCTTCAGAAGTCTGTGGAGTGCGTTTCGGAACGAGCAACGGTTTTAAGAAACGCCCGGTATGACTGCGGGGATTTTCGGCAACCGTTTCAGGGGGGCCTAATGCGACCACTTGTCCGCCACAATTGCCGCCTTCTGGCCCTAAATCGACGATCCAATCAGCCATTTTAATGACATCCAAATTGTGCTCGATGACGACTACAGAATTTCCGCGATCTCTTAACGCCATCAGAACCCGCAGAAGTTGGGCGACGTCGTGAAAATGGAGACCAGTTGTCGGTTCATCGAGCACATAAAGGGTACGTCCTGTGTCGCGACGGGCGAGTTCTTTAGCCAATTTTACGCGCTGTGCTTCGCCTCCAGACAGTGTTGTTGCATTCTGACCGAGTTTGATGTAGCCCAATCCCACTTCTAAAAGCATGTCGAGTTTGCGCGTAACTTGCGGAATTGCATCGAAAAATTCCCGTGCCGCTTCAATCGTCATCTCTAAGACGTCGTAAATATTCTTGCCTTTGTAATGAATATCGAGCGTTTCCCGATTGTAACGCTGCCCGTTGCAGACATCGCAGGGGACATAGACATCGGGTAAAAAATGCATCTCGACTTTAATGACGCCATCGCCTTGGCAGGACTCGCAACGACCGCCCTTCACATTAAAACTGAAACGACCGGCGTTGTAGCCCCGTGCACGAGATTCTTTAGTGCCTGCGAAAAGTTCTCTAATGGGGGTGAATAGACCGGTGTAAGTCGCGGGATTAGAACGCGGGGTACGACCGATAGGGCTTTGATCGACCTCGATAATTTTATCTAAATGCTCGATTCCCGAAATGGCATCGACAGGGGCGGGTTGGCGACTGTTCTGATGTAACGCCCGACTGATGCCGATCGCGAGTGTATCGTTAATGAGCGTCGATTTCCCCGATCCAGAAACACCCGTCACACAGGTGAATAGACCGAGGGGAATTTCTACATCTACGTTCTGAAGATTGTTGCCGTGGGCATTGTGCAGCGTAATTTTCTGATCCGCGTTTGGCGACTTACGTTGATTCGGTAAAGCTATCTGCAAATGTTGGCTCAGATATTGTCCGGTCAGCGATTCAGCGGTTTGCATAATCGTATTGGGAGGCCCTGATGCGACGATATTTCCGCCGTGAATGCCTGCACCAGGCCCCATATCCACGACAAAATCAGCGGCCCGAATCGCATCTTCATCGTGTTCGACCACGATTACGGTGTTGCCTAAATCGCGCAGTTGCAGAAGGGCCTGTAACAGACGGGCGTTGTCGCGTTGATGTAGCCCAATAGATGGCTCGTCCAGCACGTACATCACACCCACGAGGCCAGCGCCAATCTGGCTGGCTAACCGAATCCGCTGGGCCTCTCCACCCGACAGACTATCGGCACTGCGGGCGAGGGTTAAATAATCCAAACCGACGTTGACCAGAAATCCAAGTCGTGCGTTGATTTCTTTAACGATGGGTTTAGCGATTTCTGCCCGGTGACCGCTTAATTCTAACGCCCTAAACCAATGATTTAATTCGCCAATTGGAAGCCCTGTTAATTCAAAAATACTTTTGCCTTTCACAAAGACATTTCGGGCGGCACGGTTTAAGCGACTCCCACCGCAATCGGGACATACTTGTTGATTTAAATAGCGGGCTAATTCTTCTCGTACAGTGGGCGATTCCGTTTCGCGATAACGGCGGTCAAATTGAGGGATAATGCCTTCAAATGAATGGCGACGAATAATGGTTTTTTGGCGGCTATCTACATAATCGAAATTGATCTCTTCACCTTGGCTACCGAATAACAAAATATGTCTAATTTTTTCGGGTAACTGATTAAAAGGCATTTCGACATCAAAATGGTAATGTCGCGCTAAGGATTGTACTAAAGGGAAATAATATTGACTACGACGATCCCAGCCTTTAATTGCGCCGTTGGCAAGACTTAAATGATCTTGAGAAACAATGAGTTGAGGATCAAAAAATTGCTTGACGCCTAATCCGTCACAGGTTGTACAGGCCCCTGCTGGGTTATTAAATGAGAATAAACGAGGGGATAATTCTTGTAAGCTGTAATCGCAAATCGGGCAGGCAAATTTTGAGGAGAAAATTAAATCCGCTTGGGCCTGATCGGTAAAAATAACTTTAGCGATGCCATTAGATAATCGTAGGGCAGTTTCAAAGGACTCAGCGAGGCGTAAACGTAAATCGGGTTTTACTTTAAAACGATCGACAACAGCTTCAATCGTATTTTTAGTTTTGGGGTTTATTTTGGGGACATTTTCTAAATCAAAAATTTCGTTATTTACGCGAACGCGAATAAATCCTTGTGCCCTTAATTCATCAAATAATTTTAGATATTCCCCTTTGCGCGATTGAATTAACGGCGCGACTAAATAAGCGGGTGTTTCGGTCGGTAATTCGAGCACCTGATCGACCATTTGACCGACGGTCTGGGCATCGAGATCTAAATGGTGATCGGGACAACGCGGCGTGCCAACACGGGCAAATAACAGACGCAAATAGTCGTAAATTTCCGTGACGGTGCCTACGGTCGAACGCGGATTATGAGAAGTAGATTTCTGCTCAATCGCGATGGCCGGAGATAACCCCTCGATCAGATCGACTTCGGGTTTATCCATCATCGACAAAAACTGGCGAGCATAGGCAGAAAGCGATTCCACATAGCGGCGTTGCCCTTCTGCATAGAGCGTATCGAAGGCCAGCGAAGATTTTCCCGAACCCGATAGCCCCGTAATCACAATAAATTGGTTGCGAGGTAGGTCGATATCACAATTCTGAAGATTATGAGTGCGGGCGCCGCGTATTCTGATGAACTGCGTCATGGCTAGACCTAAATTTGAAAGTTGCGCACTATAGAGACTATGCAAACTCATTTATTTCGCAGGTAGAGCATAGAATGGCTGGATTAAACAAAGTCATGATTATTGGGCATTTAGGTCGCGATCCCGAGGTGCGGTACTCTCAGAATGGCCTTGCGATTGCGAATTTTTCGATTGCGACCAGCGACTCTTGGAAGGATAAAAACTCTGGAGAGAAGGTCGAGCGTACGGAGTGGCATCGCATCGTGATATACGACAAATTAGCCGAAATCGCTAAACAGTATCTGCGTAAGGGCAGCCAGGTTTATGTAGAAGGACGTCTGCAAACGCGCAAATGGACAGATCAGAACAATGTGGAAAAATACACCACCGAAATTGTCTGTCAGTCGATGACGATGCTGGGGGCAAGACAGGGCGGGAGCGTGCCGTATGACGATGATATTCCTCCCGAATTTCCCGATGAAGCCCCATCTGCACCCGTGCGTACCCCCCCCTCTGCTTCTCGTAGCGCCCGCCCGCCGAGTAGCCGTCCTGCCTCGCGTCCCGCCCCACCGCCGCCGGAAAGCGAGGATTTCGATGATGACGTCCCTTTTTAAATCAACCAAATCATTTTGTCATAAAAGTCTCACGAATTCTTAATATGTAAAACTTCAAGCCGTCACATAACGACGGCATTTTCTGAAGCCTTTCCAATTAAAGAAAGGCTCCTCATGCGTAATTTATTCTTCTGTAGCGTATTTATCGCTCAGTTTTTTACGGTAAGCGGTGTCAATGCGCAGATTATCGAGTTGCGCACCATGATTCAGGACAGCGAACCGAAATATCTGCGACAGGCCCCAGATGCCAATGGAAATGTGATTGGTGGCGTATGCGGAGAGATTATTCAGGCGATGATGCGCGTCGATCCGAGTCTCCGCATTACATTTGATCCCGAACCTGTCCCTTTTCGGCGCATCGAGAAATCTTTAGAAGATGGTGAGATCGACGCTTTTTTTGGAATGATTCGGAATGCAGAACGCGAAGCGAAGTTTGTCTTTCTGGAGCCTCGCTTGTACGCCACTTATAACAAGTTAGTGGTGAATGCAAATGATGAGGTGGCGGTAGAAGATTGGGACGATGTGCGGCGTTTGGGTGCGCAGGGGGTGGTGATGGTCGATGCGGGAACGGCTCATCAGCGTTATTTAGAAGAGCAAGGCAATTTAATTTTAGATTTTAGCGGTAAGACGCGGGAAGATAACTTGCGGAAATTGCTACGGAATCGGGCGCGTTTTTATTATTCAACGGATTTAGGTGTGGTGTTTACGATGCGACAGTTGGGAATTGAACCGCAATTGCGATTACTGCCGCGTTCGTTCAAAGACGATGCCCAATACCTTGCACTCTCCAAGCGTCTGTCCCCCGAAATTATTAGTCGAGCCAATGCGGCGCTAATTCGGTTACACAATAGCGGTGAATTAGCAGCGATTCGCGCAAGATATTAACAAATAACTAATTGATTGAGAAAGATTTTTGGCGAGATGAGTTGCCGTGTTGAATATGATTAGTCGATTAACTTCAATCCCAGCGGCAAACGCTCGCCAAATACCGTATCCCCTTCAGTGGGATCGAGAGGGCCAACGGTTTCCAATAAAGCAAACCATTTAGAGGAGACATCTTGTTGTTTTAACTGGGATTTAACGCGAAATCGCCAGGACTCATCGACATCTCGTAAGCGATCTCCACTAGGGCGTGTCATTAAAACAGCCGCCAGTCCTGCTAAAGGACGATCGCGCCAGTCGAGTTGAAAAAGCTTTTCTAACCAAGGAGTTATGCGACTGGGCAGGATCACATTCTCTGCACGACCGTAGGTTGGACAGCGGTTTCCCAATCGGCCCAAAGTCATCACCGCCGTTTCATGTTCTGCCAGTTGCTTCAGAATCTGATCACCATAATTAGCCTTCTGATCTGCACTGAGATGTTCTAATGCGCCGACCAAACGTAGCGCGTCCAGAGGGGCACATTGGGAATTTTGCGCATCTGCAAATAATTGGGCATGGGACTGAGGATTTAAGCCCCCGGCCACACGGCGCCAAAGCGTCCACCATTCTGCCCATTTCTGTTTCTCTTGCGCGAATTGCAGACCCGATGAATAGAGGTGCCAAAGCTGCTCGACGCGCCACTCATCGAGGGGGTAACCGTAACCCGGCCGCAGACAATAACCGACCAAATTGATCCACACTCGCTCGTGGTCTGGGGATCGGCGACGGCGCTTAGCACGATCCAACAGGGCATCGGCTAATTGACGCAGCAAACTGGGCGGCCACATTTCCCGATTGCCCAATAATTCTTCTAAATCGCCGCGAAGTCGTTTAATAGACTTGGGATCGACATTGGATTGTTTCGGACCGTAATTCAAATCAATTCTTTGAATAGCTAATTCGAGCTGCGGATGTGGGGCGTCGAATAACACTCTTGCTTGGCCACGCAGTTCAAAAGCGAGGGGAAATTGACGGCTTTCTTCAATGCCCAACGCTGTAGTTTTCAAATTACCTAATTCATCTAATTCCGCGACTAATTTAACCGCCACCTGCCGCCGTTTTTCCTTCGCCGCAAATACCGTCGCCAAGGGAGGTAACGATTCTTCGTTGCTCAACACAATAATTTCGCCGGGGGCGGAGATCGTGTCGTCTATAGCGGCACAGAGCCAAAATTGTACGGGCTGGCCCAATTGCAATAATAAGGGTCGTTCAATCGTGATTTGTTGGTTTTCGGGCGTTCCTTTGGGGAGCAAACAAATCCCCTGGTGGTCGCCAATTTTTAGGTAATAGCTACGGGCGGCACCGCTACTAATTTTAATGCCCTGTCCACGGCGTGCCATTGCGTAGGCGACGGCTCCTTTTGCGACCGCCAAATCGGGAGCATCGTTGTCGAGGCATTTAACTTCGCTTTCTCGCCATAATTCGAGCTGTTTTTGCAGACGCTGGGCAATCTGCGGGCTTTTTGTGACGCCCCCATTGAGTAAAAGTGCGTCAGGTAGGGGAGGTAAGTCCTCTCCCACTGCGGCGCGAATGGCGGTTTTGTGCCGCTCAAGGAAGTCAGCTAAATGTCGCGTGATGGCGGGTTCGGCGGCGTAAGGGAGTCCAAATTCGACTAATGCGGCGCGGCGGCGTTTGGGGCGATCTTGAAAATCCACTAAGGGAAAAAATCCGTCTAACAGCACTTTTTGCGCGATTTCAGCAGATAAAGTGACCTGCTTGCTCCCCCCTACGAGTTTGCGGCCGCTTCCCAGTACCGCGATGGATAGGGGCATTTTAGGGGGATCTGCGACGAGTAATTGTTCTTTCGCGGCACGAGAACGCAATAAGAGTTGGCTAAATTCGCTGGGCGTCAGTTTTTGGGAAAATTGGGCTTCCAAATGATGCGCTAGTGCGAGATCTAAATTATCGCCGCCCAATAACAAATGATCGCCCACGCCGATGCGATTTAATTGCGGAATAGTAGCGGTTTCATGGGCGACTGAAATAAGAGAAAAGTCGGTGGTTCCTCCCCCAATATCCACCACTAAAATGACCTTGATATTAGCTAATGATTGATTCAAATCGGTCTGTTTTTGCAGCCAGTAATAACAAGCGGCTTGAGGTTCTTCTACCAAATGTACGTTGGGCAATTCAGCTTCCTTTGCTGCCGCTAATGTGAGTGCCCTAGCGGTGGGATCGAATGAAGCGGGGACGGTTAAAACGACTGTCGCTTGTCCGATGTCACCGTGAACGGACTCCCATGCCATTTTTAAGTGCCGTAAATAACTTGCCGAAGCGGAAATGGGGGATATTTTGTAAATCTCCGAACTTCCCCACGGAAGTAATGATTGTTCGCGGTCAATGCCTTGGTGACATAGCCAACTTTTTGCACTCACGACTAATTGCGATGCCCTCTGTGATCCTAATTCGCGTGCCAATTCGCCGATAATTACTGGCTGTTTTTCAGTCGCCCAAGGCAAGGCAAGTTGGGCACTACTGAACTCATCCGCTTTCCCGTGATAACGCAGCGAAGGCAACAGTTCACGAGGTGCAACTTGACCCAAAGCAACGAGTTGTGGAATCGGTAAAATTTTGATTTGACTATGATTTTCATAGGCAAGGGCACAGTGGCTTGTGCCAAGATCAATCCCCAGGATGGTCACTCATACCTCATTCGGTGGCGTGGGATGGACGGGATTCGCGCACGCTTAATTCAACTTTCCAGGGTGCAGAACCATCAGTTGGGACCGCTTCGAGCTGTAAAACGCCTAATTCGGTGACGGCAGCGCGGAGCTGTACTTCGATAATTTGGCCACTTTCGCGGTGATCGGCAGGCAAAATGGCTTCAATGGGGTCAATTTCGGTCAATTCTGATTCTGCATGAAGCTCTAATGCGGTGCCGACTTCGTCTTCCCGTCGCGTTGTCGAGCTGAAAAAGCGGTATTGAACACTTTCTCCCACAATGACGCCGATGGATTGGGGAGGTAAAGCCGCTTCGGTTCCTTCCTCCATGCCGAAGGGAGCTACGCAGACGGCCTGTAATGGAGGCTCGATCCCAGGGACTGCCGGGGTATTGCTTTCGATTCCGATATAGTAAGAACGCGCTGTACCGCCCCGAATGCGTACTCCCTGACCTTGACGAGCATAACCGTAGTAGGCCGCCCCTTTTGCAACTGCTAAATCGAGGTCGAAACCCCGCAATAAACGGGCAGGGGGAGCGTTTTCAGCTGCTAACCAGCCGTTCAATACATCAAATAGGCGATCTACTAGGGGGGTAGCTTTGAATACGCCACCGTTCAATAAGACGGCTGTGGGGTGTAGAAAGCGATGATGCGAATTGGGCGTGAAATGAGAGAGATCATTCACCGCCCCCACCTGTTTACGCAAAAAAGCGGCTAAATGACGGGTAATCGACGCATCCTGGGCATAAGGCAGACCGATTTTGGTCAGGGCGCTGCGAATGCGTTGCTGGGGAAGATCTTCAATCGAACCCTTCGGAAAGAATCCTTCGATGAGTGCAGAAGTGATCTCTTCACGGGTCAATTCGCCGCGCAGCGTGCTGCCGATTAGTTTGGAACTGCGACTGGGTACGGCGATTTGCGCACTCATTTGGGTGGGGTCGCTGAGCAATAATTCCTTAGCATTCCGACAGTTATGAGCTAGGTTTTGCGTTTGCCAGGCATCAAGTGATTTGCCTTCATTCTGCAATTTTTGTCGTAGCAGATAGGCCAATGCTAAATCCATATTGTCGCCCCCCAGCAGAATGTGGTCTCCCACCGCAACGCGCTGAAGTTCTAAATTGCCGGCTTTTTCGCTGACAGCAACTAGTGAAAAATCCGTGGTTCCGCCCCCAAGATCAACGACGAGGATAATGTCGCCGACTTCTACTTGATTGCGCCATTCGCCCTCAGAATTCTGAATCCAACTGTAAATAGCGGCCTGAGGTTCTTCCAAGAGGATAATAGAATCAAATTCTGCCAATTTAGCCGCTTCTGCTGTGAGTTCACGTGCGGCGGGATCGAATGACGCAGGTACAGTTAGGACAATAGATTGTTGCTCCAACGGATCATCGGGATAGGTCTCGTTCCAAGCGTTTTTAAGATGTCTGAGATAATGAACGGAGGCTTCCAATGGCGACATTTTCGGAACATCGGCAGGCGCATCAATGGGAAGCAACGCGGTTCGGCGGTCGATTGCCGAATGACATAGCCAACTTTTGGCACTCGCAATTAAGCGTGAAGGGCTTTTAGCGCCTAATTCTCGGGCTAATTGTCCCACCACTAATTCATCCATTCCCCAAGGTAATGTTAATTCACTGGCGCCAAATTCTTTAGCGACAGGTAAATATAAAAATGAGGGTAATAGGGGTTTATTCTCGACCTGTCCGGCAGCGATTAATTGTGGGATGTCGAATGAGAATTGGGTGATGTCATTTCGATCGCTCAGGGTCAAATCCACCGCGCTCATGGCACAGTGCGTCGTGCCTAAATCAATTCCGATAGCGAAGCGAGGGGCGGTCATAACTCGACCTCAGCGGGCATGACGATGTGTAAATCAATTTCTGCCGCAAGCTGGGGTAACTCCAGGGTCGTAACTCGCCAACCTGGGTGAATTAAGGTGCCCTGAAAAGGCCCTTCATTGGGGACATTTCCCGTTAATCTTATTGCTTGACGATTAAAATCCGAGGGTAAACTGAGCAAACTTCCTTCAGAATCCTCGCAAATGGGGGAAAGTTTTATATGTTCATTCAAGGCTTTACGACATCCTGCATGAACTACTCGCACCGCCGCACCAATTTCCGTATCACTCGCATTTGTCAAGTCTTCTTGTAAAAAATCAATTAATCGACCTTCCCGCTGTAGCAGGGCGAGGAGCTGTAGGGCAGCGCGGGGATCAGCAGTCTGGAGCACGGTTTTGGGGGAGGAAATCATTTGTTGCGCAAATGATTCATCGCTGAGCGTTTTCCAAAAAGCCCGTAATGCGCATCGAAAACGCGCCAATACGCTGAGTTTTTGCATAGATGAGGGGCTCCTAAAAATAAAACGATCAATGATATTTAGCGTTGCAGCATGACAATTTAATACGCCAAAAATGGTCTCTTGGAGAGTAGCAAACAAGGCAAATCACGAGGTCATTATGTGGAATACGGCGATTGAATTAGTAGAGCGTGGATTAGTTCCCGATGTGATTACACGAGTGGGAATTCGGCAGCTATTAAAAAAGCGGTTGCAAATCGAAAAACAGCGTAATCAGTCGGACTACAGACTGCTAATTGAGGAGTTAAATCGTAGTCCCATCGCATTGGATACCGAATTAGCGAATGACCAGCATTATGAAGTCCCAGCAGCTTTCTTTGAAAAGGTATTGGGCAAGCATCTAAAATACAGTTGCGCGTATTGGCCAAATGGTGTTTCAGAACTCGATATTGCGGAACAGCAGATGTTGGCATTAACTTGTGAACGGGCCGATTTGTCAGACGGCCAAACTATTCTGGAATTGGGGTGTGGATGGGGTTCATTGACCTTGTGGATGGCAGAACATTATCCAAATAGCGCGGTTACAGCGGTTTCTAATTCTCATAGTCAACGTCTTTACATCGAACACCAGGCGCGTCAACGACATCTGAACAATGTTCGTGTCATTACAGCAGACATGAATGAGTTCTCGATAGACCAACGATTTGATCGGATTGTGTCTGTAGAAATGTTTGAACATATGCGTAATTACGGCCAGTTATTCAATCAATTACATGGTTGGTTAAATGAAAAAGGCAAACTCTTTATCCATATTTTTGCCCATCGCCATTACGCTTATCCTTTTGAAAGTGGCGAACAAGCGGATTGGATGAGTAAATACTTTTTTAGTGGTGGAATGATGCCGTCATTTAACTTACTGGCGGAAATGCGTGGGGAAATCGAATTAGCTGAACAGTGGTGGATTGAGGGGCATCATTATCAAAAGACCTGTGAGGCGTGGTTGACCAAACAAGACCAACAAAAAGCCGAAATTTTAGCAATTTTCAAGAGCGTGTATGGGGATGACGCATCCCGTTGGGTACAGCGTTGGCGATTATTTTTTATGGCATGTAGTGAATTATTTGGCTATCAAAATGGGGAAGAATGGGGAGTAGCTCATTATCTGTTTAAGCGTTAAATTGTGGAGTCTGAATTAAAGCAATAAGCAGATTAAGTTGATTTTATTATTTGCTAAACAACTAAAAATATTAGCGCAGTAAACCACGTCGGTATAATCGCCATAAATAAGGCCAACCAAAAATAAGCGGCCATCTTTTAACACGGGTAGGAACACTCATTCGTTCTCCCGTATGCCGCTCGATTTTCCACAAACCATATTCAACACCATTCTGAAAGGTGAAAACGGCTTTGGTGAGGCGCATTAGAGACCAGATGATGCCGATTCGACGTCTCCATTGCCAACGCTGTTGTTCTCGATGGACTTCAGCCTCGTTTAATTGATGGTTAAATAATTCGGCGTCGATAGAGTGAAGGGGTAAAAGAGGGGCTGCTAACACGGTTATTTTTCGCCAAATTTTGGCATCGAATTGAGCTAATTGATCGAGACGTGAATGGCGTTCAGCACGTAATTCGCTGTGATAACTGGCGGCTAATCCGGTTCTCCATAATTCATCGGCGTTAAAAGGCGATTTGAGGAGTGAAAGACTGGCTTTTATAAAGCTAATAATGGCAGTTAACTGACTGATTTCAATAGCGATTTTGTCAATACCTTCCTTGTAATAAACTAAGGCGAACGGTTGGCAAAAGCGACCCCAAAAATAGGGATGTAATGCCTTCATTTGGGCTTGAAAATGGTCGATGCGAATGACTGCACATTTACAACGTAACCCTAATGGCGTCTCCAGATAAATCACATTGGGGGGAAGCCAATAATTAGCCCAAGCAAGGAGCGGATTTCGCCAAGCACGTTGGTAATCATCGACGACAGCGTAAAGATCGACTAAGCCATCCTGGGGATTTGCAGACCGTCTCGTCGAACCGTAATAGAGAATCGCCAAGAGCGAATCGCCAAAACGCTGTCGTATCACTTCGATTAGTGGGTGAATAGAAGCCGTTTCCTGTTTCTGTAGCGTTCGCAAATACTGTTGTAAGGCCATTCGCTGGTGAAATTCCTGCCAAGCTAATTCGTCGGCTAACTGCAATTGCTTTTCAATTTGGGCACTAACTTCATGACTGTATTCAAATTTCTTCACGCTTCAGACCTGCATTTGCCCGCTTTAGAGAATCTTATTCCCCACACTTTACTGAATAAACGCCTGCTAGGATTTCTCTCGTGGCGCTGGAAGCGACAGTTTCAGTATGGACAGGCACCGCTCATTGCGTTCAGAAATTATCTGCAAACCCATCGCCCAGATCATCTACTGTTGACTGGGGATTTGACCAATTTGGGACTTCCTCAAGAATATCGGGCCGTTACCGCATTCTTAAAGACGCTTTTACCTTCTGAAGAACTAAGCGTAGTCCCAGGCAATCACGATGCGTATGTTTCGGCGAGCTTAGAAAACCTTGGGGATTGGCAGGCATTTTTCACAGGAGATGACGGTAAGATTTGGCCTTTTCTTCGCCGTCGTGGCCCAGTCAGTTTTATTGGAATTTCAACAGCTTATGCGTCGCCACCCTTTTGGGCATCTGGGCGAATTTCACACCCCGATTTAACACGGCTTTCTCAACTTTTAGTACAAGAACGCAGGCGACTGCGTGTTGTTTTTTTACATCACCCACCGAGTCAAGGACGTCGAGGACTTGTCAATTCCGAGAAGTTTCTACGGGTTTTACATGAAAATGGAGCTGAGATTTTATTGCACGGCCATTGGCATCGAGCGCGATTTATTGACGGTAACCCATTGATTTTTGGTGCCCCCGCTTTGGGTTCTACGCAAACGATGTCGGCAAAAACTGCCGGATTTTGGCAATTTAGCGTTTTAGAAAGGGAAGCCACTTGGGAACTCACTGCCGAATTATTGCGTTGGCAGTCTAACCATTGGATTGTAGTAGAAATGATACAAAAGATCCTTATTAAGTCGGATTGAGCTTAAACCAGAGCGTTAGCATGAGCAGCAGCAAAAGGGTTGGAAGGAAAGCGATTAGAGGGGCCGGCCACTGCGCGACTATTCCGATCCCGGCCAATATTTGATTGCCGAGATAAAACCCGATGCCGAGTAGCGCGCCGTAAACCAGTCGCCGTCCTCCCCCTGAATCTCGGGGGGTTCCCGTCGCAAAGGCCAATGCACAGGTGGTTAACGCTAAGGCGGTCCAGGGAAGTCCTAATTTTTGCCAAAATGCCAACGCGACGCGTGTCGTGGGTTTACCTTGTTCTGCTAAATCATTCTGTAGTTGCCATAAGGTCGATAAACTCAGACTTTGAGGTGGTGGTTCTGATAATCGTCGAATGGCAGTAGCTCGCAATGCCCTCAGATCAATAAAACCCGACCATAAGTGAGTTTCATAACGGTGGGTTTGCGGATCTTCTGAACCCAAAGATTTGTGCAACACCTCATAAAATGTCCACACCCCTTCTTCAGAAACTACCGCCCGCGTTGCACGAAAAAAATCAACTAGTTTCAAACTGTTATCTAAAATATAAAGATCAATGCCGAGGGGTTGTCCATCTGAATCGAGACGGTGAATATGTAAAATTTGATGGTCTGAACGTGCCCATAATCCCTGTTCTGTTAAGTCGATTTGAGCAGGAACCGCCCCGTAGAGTAGATTCTCCAAGTTTATAAAGTTTAAGAACCCACCACTCCCCCACAATCCCGGTGCGAAATCTCCCTGGAGCGCGATTGCCTGACGATGGCGCGCAAATTGGTCGAGGGGAGGCGCAATAAATTCTTCTGCAAGCCACAGTAACGGGCTTCCGATAGCTACTATCGACAAAATCCATTTTCTGAAGCGCGTTTTGGAGATGCCAGCCGCTTGCATCGCGATCAATTCGCTATGCTGGGAAAGTTGGTTTAGGGCTAATACGGTTCCCAATAAAATCGCCACGGGGGTTAAGTCGAGTACCCGTCTGGGAATTACTAAAAGTGCGTGTAAAAGCGCATCATTAAGGGAAAAACGTCCCTTCCCCACTTCATCGAGTTGATCGACTAATTCTATGACTCCAAATAAAGTGATCAATATCAGTACGACGGTGAAGTAACTCCACAAAAGCACAGTTGCTAAATAATAACGCAATTTCATCGGTGTCGAATGACCAGCAGAAAAACCAGCAAAAATATTGTATCTAAACCAAAAATTCCCACTGAACTCGGTAGCCAATCATTGCGCAAGCTATTTCTTGCAAATAATGACAGTTGATAGTAGGTCAGGAAAAATAAGAGGGCGGGTAACAGACGTTGATAACGGCTCTGACGCGGGCGGCTCCGCGCAATGGGAACGGCAAAGAGCGCCAGAATCAACGCTGCTAATGGGCGCGACATCCGCCATTGCCATTCAGCGATGTCTTTAGGGTTTTCAGATTGCATGAGCCGCCAAGTTGCTGCGGCTTTCCGATCTTGTCCCATGCGACGATGATTATCTGTAGGTAAGTGCAAAATCAGCTTGTCGATTTCTGCAATAAAATCGCGTTCTCCAATTAAATCAAGTTGATACAAACGGCTTTGATTGAATTGAAGTTGCAGATCCGAATTTGCTAAAGAGCGCAGGCGTGTCGCTTCATGCGCGATGATTAGCTGGATAGCTTGGGAATTTTCATTCTTAATCAAAGGGTTAGTCATTTTCTGATCGCGATCAATCATTTCGGCAAAAAAGACCTGTTGACCATCGCGGCTACCGTGAAAACGGTTGGGTTCTAAAGCGTTTAGATCGATTTCTGCAAGGGCTAAGTTTCGCAAAACCTGACTATGCCCATAGGCCCAAGGGCGCATCACCATAGACAACACGCCAACGAGGAGCGCGATGGGGAGTGCTAACCACATGATTTGTAAAATTATTTGCTGTTCTGAAACCCCAACAGCGGTGATTGCAGACATCTCATTTTCACTGTAGAGACGCCCAAGTCCCAAAACAATGGAAAAGTAAAAGGTAATCGGCAACAGGGTTTCAAAAGCAACTAAGGTGCGTAGGCCAACGAGCGTGAGTACTAAATCTAGTGAAATCAAGCCTTTAGAGGCATCAACGAGGTAGCCTGCCGCGTTGTATCCCAAGAAAATTAACAGCAGGAATCCCGCTACGGCGAACAGAGGTTGGTAAATCTCTGCAAGAAGATAGCGGCGTAATCGAGACATCGTTATTGACGCAACCGCATTTCGGCTAGGGCCAAATCTTCCACGCTGTCGACGTCGATGGCTGCGTCGGCAAAGGGTAACCAGACGGGTTTGATTTGGAGATTGAGGCGTTTACCCAGCTCGTTTAGCGCATCGCTGAGGTTGAGCCAGCCCAGTCGATAGCGCAACGCCGTCCCCGCACCCAATAAACCTAGCATCTTAATCGGCGATTTTCGTTCCTGTTCGATTTGTCGCCAGAAAGGCAAAATACTTCTTCCTGCATCGGTCTGTAATCCAAATAAATTGCAAGTACAACAGTGAACATCGCGAAATTTTAAGACAGTTCGTTTGGTGTTGGGGAAGGCCGCTTGAACCTGCTCGTAGCGCGCCAGCCCAACGAGTACATCTGCTTCAGTGGAGCGTGCAACTTGCAGAAAATGCTCGATAATAATGGGTGTGAGCAATACATGATCTGCCGTTGTAATCAAAACAGGTTGGTTACGACCGACCATTTCAAGCGCCGCTGCGGCTGACAAACTTGGCGATTCACGGGGCGATAACCATTTCAATGGACCATCGTGAAGTCGTTGAGTTAATTCTGGACAGGTGTCGAGATATTCGCGACGAGGGCCGCAAAGAATCTGTGCACCAATGCCTTGTGAACGTTCCAAAGTGTCTAAAACCCGCAACACCATCGGTCGCCCCGCCACTTTGGACAGTGCTTTACACGGGGCGCGTGTCGCTTGCGCAACGGGGTCGTGAGGGCCGCGATCGCCTGCAAGAACCAGGGTGGTGAACTTTGTATTAACCATGAAAAATCTCGTAATTTGGGGGAACTTTCAGAGTATGAAGCAAAGACATTGCATGATGACTGTCCAAAATGCAGAATGCACGGCCCTCAAGGTTAAGCAAACAACTTAACGCTGGAAGTTGACGCCATTTTAGCCCGTTCGCGAGACGATTTTCCTCTTTCAATGGTGTTCCTCGTCAGCCCCCGCGCAGCGAATAGCCGTGAACCCCGCCAGGCCC
>CAZTIH010000051.1:0-16209 GCA_964613675.1 uncultured Candidatus Competibacteraceae bacterium | reverse complement strand
AAATCGGTATTTTCACGCCCAAACCTCGGGAACTCCCCCAACTGCGTGCGGGGGAAGTAGGCTTTGTCGTGGCGGGGATTAAGGAAATTGGCGGAGCACCAGTCGGCGATACCATTACCGACGATGCCCACCCCACACTTGAGGCGCTTCCGGGGTTCCGCACCATTCAACCTCGCGTCTTTGCCGGGCTTTTTCCAACCGATTCAGAAGATTACGAGAAGCTGCGGGAAGCCTTACAGAAGCTGAAATTGAATGACTCTTCGTTGTTTTTTGAGCCGGAAACTTCGCAGGCGTTGGGCTTTGGCTTCCGCTGCGGCTTTCTTGGCATGTTGCATATGGACATCGTGCAAGAGCGGTTAGAACGGGAATACGATCTGGATTTGATCACGACAGCGCCTACAGTGATTTATCAGATTCTGAAAAATACAGGCGAAGTCATCGAAATTGACAACCCTTCTAAGTTGCCGCCCTCTGGTGAAGTCGAAGAGATTCGCGAACCCATCATTATTGCCAACATTCTTTCGCCTCCTGAATTTGTTGGGGCCATCATCAGCCTATGTATCGAAAAACGCGGCACTCAGCGCGATATTTTGTACCTGGGAACTCAGGTAAATCTGCGTTTTGACTTGCCATTAAGCGAAGTCGTCCTCGACTTTTTTGATCGCTTAAAGTCGATCAGTCGGGGATTTGCTTCGTTTGATTATCAACTCGACCGATTTCAAGCAGCGACATTGGTTCGTCTGGATGTTCTGATTAACGGGGAAAGTGTAGATGCGCTCTCAACAATTACGCATCGCGATCAAGCGCCTTATCGCGGTCGCGACCTATGTGAGCGAATGAAAGAGATTATTCCGCAACAGATGTTTGAGATTGCCATTCAAGCCGCTATTGGGGCCAAAATTATTGCGCGAACCACCGTAAAAGCCTTGCGTAAGAATGTGTTAGCAAAATGCTACGGCGGCGATATTTCCCGTAAACGCAAGCTCCTCGACAAACAGAAAGCGGGCAAGCGACGAATGAAACAAGTCGGTCGCGTCGAAATTCCACAAGATGCGTTTCTTGCCGTTCTGCAAGTTGATAAAAAATAGCCTAATGAAGAGTCCTTTCTATGCACTTTGATTTTGCAACGGTTTTGGTGATTGCGGCGGTCGTAACGGGGAGCATTTACGCCCTAGATATACTGATTTTTGCGCCCCGCCGCCGCTTCAATTTGGGGATCAACAGTTATACCGAAGAACCGCATATTGGCCATCCAAAACCGCCTTTTCTCATCGAGACGGCCCGCTCATTTTTTCCTGTCATTTTGGCCGTTTTGATCTTGCGTTCGTTTATTGTTGAACCGTTTCGGATTCCGTCGGGTTCGATGATGCCGACCCTGCTGGCCGGCGATTTTATTCTCGTAGGGAAATTTTCGTATGGCTTACGAATGCCCGTTACCCATTGGCGTTTCGACAACTTTGGTTGGTCACCAAAACGCGGAGAAGTAGCGGTTTTCCGTTATCCTAGAGATCCTAATACGGCTTTTATCAAGCGCATCATTGGGGTTCCCGGTGACCATATCGCTTACCGCAACAAACAGCTTTATCTCAACGATCAATCGGTGGCTCAACGATTAGTGAGTGAGGAAGATCAAGCAGCACCGTGGGGCTACAGCGACCGTTGGGAACAGCTCGATGGACACGAGTATTTAATACGGATGCAACGGGGTCAGAGTGCGGAAACTTGGGAATATACCGTGCCCCCTGATCATTATTTTGTTTTAGGCGACAATCGCGATAACAGCCAAGACAGCCGCTTTTGGGGCTTTGTGTCGGAAGATCACCTCATTGGAAAGGCGTGGCTAATTTGGATGAATTTTGACTGTGTCACTTTCAACGGCAATTGCCATCGTATCGGAGCCTTAATTAAATGAGAAAGCAACCTCTATTCAACAACTTAAGGGCGAAAGGATTAACCCCTATGATGTTCATGATCACGCTCGCGGTGATCGGGGCCATCATCTTCACAGCAATGAATGTCGTGCCTATCTACATGGCCTATTACGATGTTCGTTATGCTTTACAAGGCGTTCGCAACGAGCCTAATGCGGCCACCATGTCTGCCGCCGAGCTACGACGAGCGATCGCGCGGCGCTTCGATATTGGTTACGTCTCGGTGATTCGACCCGCAGATGTCAAAATCGAACGACGCGGGAATGTGAATTACCTGATCGTGGAATACGAAGACCGACGTCCCTTTTTAAGCAATTTAGATATTGTTGCAAAGTTTGAAGAAGAGATTTCCCTAGCTCAGTAGCCTAAATGCCCCCGTACGACAAATTACAAAGCGAATTGGGCTATCAATTCGCCAACCTCATCTTGCTTCAAACCGCCCTCACCCATCGAAGCACCTTGGGGTCGCCCAACAACGAACGCTTAGAATTTCTTGGTGACGCGGTTCTCAATTGTGTCATCGCCGCCCTCCTCTACCACCGTTGCCAAAAAGCTAATGAAGGCGAATTAAGTCGTTTGCGCGCCAGTTTGGTCAACAAAGACTCACTCGTTCAGATTGCGCGTTCTTTGTCACTCAGTTCCTATCTGCGACTGGGGCTGGGCGAAGCGCGAAGCGGTGGTGCCAACCGCGAGTCTATTTTAGCCGATGCGATGGAATCACTCATTGGCGCGATTTTCGAGGATCGGGGATTTGAAGCGTGCCAAATGGTTTTGACGCGCCTTTACGACCCTTATTTATCCCAACTACCTGATGCGCAAGCACTCAAGGACTCCAAAACTCGTTTACAAGAATTTGTGCAATCGCGAGGTTTACCATTGCCGACTTACACCTTGGTTGATACGGCTGGAGAAGCACATGCCCGTCGGTTTACCGTCGAATGCCGTGCGATGAACGCGGTCACCGTTGCGGAGGGCAACAGTCGTCGGCAAGCTGAGCAAGAAGCTGCTCGCAAATTGCTTGAGTTACTTCGATGAATCGCTGTGGCTATGTCGCCCTTCTAGGACGACCCAATGTGGGAAAATCTACACTGCTCAATCGATTAATTGCGCAAAAAATTAGCATCACTTCGTCCAAACCACAGACCACTCGACAAGCCATTCTCGGCATTAAAACCCAAGAAACAGCCCAAATTATCTACCTCGACACCCCGGGTATTCACGGCGACCACCGTCAAAATCTCAATCGACAGATGAATCGTGCTGCATTGAACGCATTAGCGGAGGCCCATGTCGCGGTGGTACTGATTACGGCGCTCCGATGGACTGAGGCCGACGACTTGGTATTTTCCCATTTGCGCGATTTTCAAGGCAAATTATTGATTGCCATCAATAAAGTGGATCGAGTGAAGGAAAAAGGCTTGCTCCTTCCTTTCTTGGCTAAACTCCAATCCAATCACCCTAACGCAGAATTAGTGCCTATTTCCGCACTTAAACGCGATAATTTGGAAAAACTCGAACGACTTATTATAGAACGGTTGCCAGAAGGCGATTTTGTGTTCAATTCCGATCAAGTAACGACGATTAGCGAACGCTTTCTAGTCAGCGAGCTGTTGCGCGAACAACTCATTCGTCAGCTCGATCAAGAGTTACCCTACGCAATAGCTGTTGAAATTGAAGAATTTGCCGAAAGTGATGACCTTCTCAAAATCGGAGCCGTGATTTGGGTGGCACGGCCTGGGCAAAAAGCCATCGTCATAGGCGACGGCGGTGAACGACTTAAATCCATTGGTACCGCAGCACGTCAAGAAATCGCCCGATTGTTGGAAAAAAGGGTCTTTTTACGCACTTGGGTCAAGGTTCGCCCAGATTGGCCCGATGATGACCGCGCATTACGTCAATTTGGCTACGACGATCTCCCGCGTTCCTAAATATGCGCCGCGAAGTCCTGCGATCCGCCCTTGCCTTGCGAGTACAACCCCAAGGGGATGGCATCAAACGCGCTGAAATCTTTCTCGATGACGGCGAACTACTAGTTATCATGGCGAGAGGTCGCCAGCGCGTGTTTCCCTTACAGACCTTTCGTGGCTTACTGGTTTCGTTTAGTGGACGAAGTGAGTTATTTAACCTCAATCACATCGAAATGACCGAATCAGCGTGGCAATTTTCTGCACGACGACAATGGAGCGCGTGGTATGTCAACGAACTTCTCATTAGGTTATTACCCCGCCAAATCCTTCACGAAACCCTATTTCACGACTATCTCCACACCCTTACTCAACTCAGTCACACCACTTCAAACGAAGCGGAAGAAACGGCCTTACGGCGTTTTGAACTCAATTTGGTTGCAGCATTGGGCTACGGTATGGATTTGATGTGTGATGCGTACAATCAGCCCCTAGACGCCGCTCACTGGTATGACTACCGCGTAGGCGAAGGCGCGTGGCCCTTACGAGATGTCGTTCACGGCGTAGCGATTAAGGGTGAGAGCTTGGTCGCCTTGTCGAAGGGCGATTTACGGGATTTAGCTCACCGTCGAGCCGCAAAGCAGCTCATGCGTCGAGTCATCGACCAATTGCTCAACGGCCAACCTCTCTACACGCGCCGCCTTTTACAACAGCGAAGACGCCCCGCTTAACGGCGAATCAATGTGCCAATGCCTTGATCGGTAAACAATTCTAACAAAACGGCATGTTCGACGCGCCCGTCGATGATATGGGCGCTCCCTACTCCCGCATTTACCGCCTCTAACGCACAACGGATTTTGGGCAACATCCCGCCGTAAATAGTCCCATCGTCGATGAGTTCTTCGACCTGTAAACGGCTTAATCCCGTCAATAATTTACCTTCCTTGTTCATCAAACCCGCTGTGTTGGTAAGGAGAACGAGTTTTTCTGCGCGCAAAACTTCTGCCATCTTACCGGCTACCAAATCCGCATTAATGTTGTACGCATGACCATCATCTCCTGTGCCTATCGGCGCAATGACGGGAATAAAGCCCCCCTGAGCTAGGGTTTGCACAACGCGGGTGTCAATACTGGCGACTTCTCCCACATGACCAATATCAATGATTTCTGGCACATCAAGTTCAGGCGTCTTACGGGTAATGGTCAGTTTACGCGCCCGAATTAAATCGCCATCCTTACCAGTCAAACCTACAGCCCTACCCCCGTGACGGTTGATTAAATGCACAATTTCCTTGTTAACAAGCCCACCTAATACCATTTCCACGACATCCATCGTTTCAGAATCGGTCACGCGCATTCCATCGACGAACTGAGTTTCCTTACCCAAACGCTTGAGCAACTCGCCAATTTGTGGGCCGCCCCCATGCACCACGACGGGGTTTAGTCCGACTAATTTCATTAAAACGATGTCGCGCGCAAAACTACTGGTCAGTGTCTCGCCCTCCATGGCATTCCCCCCAAACTTGATGACAAAGGTTTTACCGACAAAACGGCGAATGTAAGGCAAGGCTTCAGTTAAGACATGGGCAATGGCAATTGCAGGTTGCGTCATGAGAATCACCTAGTTTTTATCGAAATGGGGCATCATTATGCGGGCGCGACCATAGGACATCGCGCTCCAACCACAGTAACCATAAACCAGTCCACACCAGTCCGTGACCCATGAATAGTGATCCCTGTGGTAACCCCAAAATGAGTACCCCAGGCCACAGCGATACGATCCGTTTTAGGGGGTACGGTGGGATTTCGTAATGCCATGAAAGCAGCAAAAGCAAACTCGTGCGCCATATGCTGTACAAAAATAACAATAACAAACAAACGCCTTGATGAAGGGGAAGACTCCAGAAATACTTTTGGCTGTAAACCGAAAGCCAGTCACTGAATTGATAAATTGGAATAAGGACAATCCCTAAAACCCAGGTGTCGGCCCAGAAACGAAGTTGCTGCCCAAGGGCAAACCAACTCAACCCGGTTTCGCGTAATAAAAGCGAAAATCCTAGTGAAATCAGTAGCATAAATATCACATGGAGCTGTGCGATCCGCTGCCAACCCCTTGGCCACGGGGTCATTCCCACCGCTAACGAACACGCGATCAATAACAAGATCCCGCTCAACATGGCCGACATTCACGGGGAAGTTCGGTTAACCATCCCTGCCGCCAAACGGCCCACAGTCCAATTAAGATCGCTTCTGCTGCATCGCGCTTGAGGGGAGAACGGGGCGGCACGGCAGATAAAGCGCGAATGGCCGCTTGTGCCCGCCAAACGGCTGCCTCTTTGGCCGTGTGACGGTCTCGCTGCTCGCGGGGAAGCAGTAAGGCTTGTCGCCAACGCTCGGCGCTCACTTCAATAAAGGCAACTCCATGATCTTTCGCGATTTTTTCCCACATTTTAACCAGTGGCCCCCCGCCCTCGACGACAATCACTTCCACCTTGGGCGATTCCCTCAAAAGCTGTTCAATGCCCCGTTTTAACCGCGCAAGGTTGCCAAAATTGGTTGCCCGATACCAACAGAGACGGGCAGGCTGCTCGTAAAGCGCAAGGCCACTGCGAAGTCCACTATCTACCGCCAACAAACGCGGCGGGCAAAACTGACGTAGGTTGGGAGAATAAGCCATGGTCATCGGCGCGATGCCCTTTGTGAGGGAGATCGTTAATGTATATCGCTTGCCATTTCACAGTACAAAACAACCTATGTTAACTCCTCGCATTGCCTTTCAAGGTTCGCTCGGCGCGTATTCCCACTTAGCCTGCCGAAGCGCTTTCCCCGATGGAATTTCGTTGCCCTGCCTTTCATTTGAGCGGGTTTTTGAGGCCGTCGAAAATGGCGACGCCGAGGTGGGGTTGATTCCCGTGGATAACTCCGTCGCAGGCCGCGTCGCTGACATCCACCATCTGTTACCCCAAAGCAAGTTATTCATCACGGGGGAGCATTTTCAGCGCGTGAATCACCAATTATTGGTCGTACCGGGTACCGCTCTCAGCGAACTCAAAACGATTAGCAGCCACATTCACGCCCTAAACCAATGTCGCCATCTCATCCGCGAACATGCCCTAAACCCCGTCGTACACAGCGATACCGCCGGGGCAGCCAAAGCCCTAGCTACCAGTGGCGATCGTACGCGAGCCGTCATCGCTTCGAGCCTCGCCGCCGAAATTTATGGGTTGGAGATTCTACAATCCGACATCGAAGACGCCGATCACAACACCACGCGGTTTCTCATCATGGAACGTCGCGCTAAAACACCGCCCCTCAATGAGGAACTCGCGATTACGAGCTTTATTTTTCGGGTTCGCAACTTGCCCGCCGCGCTTTACAAGTCTTTGGGGGGCTTTGCAACGAATGGGATCAACATGAGCAAAATTGAAAGCTATATCGAAAGTCACTTTGCTGCGGCACAGTTTTATGCAGATGTTGAAGGCCACATTGAGTCTCCTGCCTTACAACGTGCGTTTGAGGAATTGCGCTTTTTTGCCAACGAAGTGCGGGTTTTTGGCTGCTATAAAGCGAGTCCTTTTCGATTACTTCATTCTGAACATTAATAGACTATTGGACAAAATCTAATTGAATTAAGATTGGCGGCGCTGTTCGTAAGTCAACTCCAAAAAGAGGAAATCCCCATGACCGAATCCAGCCGTCGTCGCTTTATTAAAATCGCCGTCGTCGGTGCCGCAACCCCCTTAGTTGGCACCCGCGTGGCCTTTAGCGATCAGGTCAAAGTAGAAGAATCCGATGCCATCGCCCAGCAGTTGGCTTATGTCCACGATGCCGCAAGTTCAACACATCCCGCTTTTGTAGAAGGCCGATATTGTGACAACTGCGCGTTATATGTCGATGCACAAAAAGTCGAAGTTGACGGCGAAGAATGGGCCCCCTGCGGTATTTTTCGAGGCAACTTGGTGAAGGCTAAGGGCTGGTGTAGCGCGTGGGTTCCAAAAGCCTAATTTGGTGAATCTGCCTTGAGTTTCATTCAAAGCGTCCTACGGGGCGCTTTTTTAATGCCAAAAAAAGACGCTCTTCCGAGAGCGCCTAAAGTGGACTATCAGCGCACCCGATCCTGCGCACATCTCCAAACAAACCGAGACAAACTAAAGCTTTTCGCGAAAAAGTTCCGTGAGGTTTTTCACAAAAAACTTGTGTCATAGTTCTCTTGACAAATCACCCAAATTGTAAACCTTAGGTTTGAGTTCTCGAATTAAGCTCGGGTCGTGGCTTGCGATAAGCAGGGACTGAGGTAATTCTTTAAGCAAATCAACTAATTGCACCCAGTGTTTTTGATCTAAACCCGCTGTTGGTTCATCGAGCAACAACACATCTGGCGACATGGCCAAGACGGACGCCAACGCTACCCGCCGCTTTTCTCCCCCCGATAAATGATACGTAATGCGCCCCGCGAGGGACGTCAACGCCATACGTTCTAGCCATTCCTCAGCAACCTGTCGTGCCATCGCGTGGGACATGCCTAAGTTGAGAGGCCCAAACGCAATCTCTTCAAGGACTGTTGGGCAAAACAATTGGTCTTCCACATCCTGAAACACTAACCCGACCCGCCGTCGCAACTGCCGTAAGTCGCTCGCAGATGTGCAGGGACGATCAAAGGCGACGAGTTGTCCGCTCGAAAGGGAATGTAGCCCTACCAGTAAGTGCAACAGGGTCGATTTACCACAGCCATTGGGGCCGACGAGCGCCATTTTGTCACCCACTTCTAACGCAAAATTGAACCCCGAAAAAATAATCCGTTCGCCATAACAAAAGGTGGCATTTTTTAATTCGAGTGCCTTCATCAAGGGATTCCAATCAATACGCCCATTAGCCCTATCCATGCGCCCAAAAACAGGGTGTCTCGTAATTGCCAATGAAAATGCACCAATAAACGATAAGTGCCGTCAAATCCACGTAATTGCATCGCCCATTGAATGCGTTCTGCCCGTTCTAAGCTGCGAATTAAAACCATGCCGCACAAATAGCCCAAACTTCGCCAACTGTGCCAGTTATAGCGAATTTGGAAATTGCGAATTAACATCGCTCGTCGTAATCGACTCCATTCGTGCGCCATAACCTGTAAATAACGCGCTGTTAACAAGAATAATTGCACTAGGCGTTCCGGAATCCATAAATGATGTAACGCATGGGCAAAAGCAGGCCAAGGCAAATTGGCGACACATGACAACCAAATTAATAAGATTGCGTGGGTTTGTAAGGCAATGATCACAGCTTTGTGAATGCCCTCGCGGCTGGCCGTCAAGGGGCCTATCTCAAAGGCGGGCGTCCCTACGTGCGTCAAAGGAAGGGTGAGTAAAATGACCAAAATAAACCCGTCAACAGCCAGTAACTTGGGCCAAGTCGTTTGCCAATTTAATCGCCCAATAAACGCCGCGATCAGCGAAATAACTGAAGCGATTATTAGGGGATTGATGCGTTGGATATGAACGACCGTTAACGCGAATAATAGCGCCATTAAAATTCGCAGGCGCGGATCACAAATCATGCGTTTAATTAAACCAGTTAGTGGCGTCTGAATAAGGCGAATAGTCCAAAAATACCCGCGATATAACCCAAGCCCCCCATCATATCTTGCCAATGGCGATGATCTCGGTAATGCGCTAATTCTTGACGCAATTGATTAATCTGTTGCGCTAACTGCGACGCCATCTGTTGACAGTCATTCGATTGCCCTATTTCAGGTTCCAAGACCACCGCAATTGGGGTTCCCATCTGCCACACCGCTTCGTGCCCCATGCCGTCATCCGCAATTAATCCGTACAATCGCCCCGCGTCCACCGTAAACCGAAATTCTCCCTGCTCATTCGTCGTTTGCTTATCAACTAGACCGTTTTCATCGGTCAGTTCGACTAACACCGCGCGCGCACGTACCTCAGGAGAGAAATAGACATACCCGCTAATCTCGTAACCCTCCACTTGTACAAACAATTTCATCGCGTGCCCAAAGGCTTGGGTAGAGATTAACCCTAGGAAAATCAACGCAAATTTTGACATGGCGACCTAAACAGCTCGGGTTTGAGTTGGCAAAGTAAATTGATCGCGAAGGCCGTGACAAACATCTCGACAATCCATAACGGAAATTGGCTGATCCACAACAGATAGATGGCGGGCCAAAATGCCCTGTCACTTAACCCAAGGCTCAATGCGACCAGCAACGACGCCAATAACACCGCCCCGCCTCCAACGCACATCCCCCAAAAAAATCGCCAGCGCGGGAATTTTCGCAATCCCCAACGACCAATTGCCCCACATACGACCGCAGGTAAAGCCAAATTCAATGTGTTGAGCGGCAACACCAACAGTCCCCCAAATCCAAACATGAGCGCCTGCAATAGCAATGCGACGAAAATCGCCGGAAATGCCCGTATCCCCAACAATAACCCGATGACCCCATTCAAAATGAGATGCGCACTCGTCGGCCCAATCGGAATGTGAATCAGGGCCGCCGTGTAAAATACCGCGCTCAACAACGCCGTCTGCGGCAGTTGCTCAGGCGTCAGTCGCCGTAACCCCCACATGACCCCTAACGCGCCGACTGCACCGCCCCCCCACAACACCGCATGGCTCACCACCCCATCGACTAAGTGCATCGCCCCTCACTTCAATAACGTCGTGCCAAGTAAATCCCGACCAAAATGATCGCGGCCCCCAACCACTGCCACCCCATCAATCCCTCGTCAAACAGCCACCACGCAATCACCGCCGCCCCTATCGGTTGCAATAACAGCCCTAGCGCCGAAAACGCTACCGGCAAATGCGCCAAGGCATAAGTGATTAACCCCTGCCCTCCCGCATGGCTGATGACGCCTAGCCCAATTAAAATGGCCCAACCGTATAGGGTTTGCGGCAAAATTCGTTCGCCCGCCAACCACGCCACGCCCAATAACACAGGTGCCGAAATCGCGGCCGTGCGTCGCATGATTAAAAGTGTTGGCAAATCGCGTCGCAATTCCGCCACGCTTACTAGGTATCCCGCGTAAAACACCGCGCACAACAGGCTCAACGCATCGCCTAAAATTTGATTAGGCCCAATGCTGACGCCCGTGCCCGCCAGCAGAAAAACCCCCATCAGCGAAAGCAGCAGTCCTAAAAGAAATTGCGCCCCAAACCGATGACCAAAGGCCAAGCAACAAATCAGCGTGACAAAAATCGGTGCCACATTCGCAAAAAGGGTCGCATTGGCAATCGTCGTAAAGTGGATGGAGTAGTGCCATAACGCCATGTCCCCCGCAAAGGCCAGCCCGCCAATCCAAATCCATCGGTGATGATGGGACGTTAAGACGACTTTCGGCGGTGAATTGGGCCATGCACCCAAAATCAATAACGCGATTCCCAATCGCCAAAACGCCGTTGCTACGGGATCGGCTTCGCTTAAGCGCACAAAAATCGGTGCAAAGGCGATCCCCAATGCACCGAACGATAACGCGGTTAATGCGACCGTTTTCAGAGAGCGATCACCGTCAAATCGGTGGTTTTGAGCCGTTCTGCACTGCTCACCACCGCGATGTTGACGATTTCGGGCCGTAAATACTGCGCTGCCACCCGCTGTAAATCCGCCACCGTCACCCGCAACAACGCCTCGCGCTGTTCACGACAAAATGCCTCGTCACGCCCAAATAGTTCGAGGAAAAATGCCGCAATCGCTTCTCCTGCGGGTGAACCCGGCTTATCCACCCCGCCAATCACCCCCAACACCGCCTCTTCTAATGACCGATCGTCGTGCGAAGTCTGTTGTAACCACGCGACGGCCTCGTGGAAATCGGCTAACGTTTCTGTCAAACGGGGATCGCGGTACGAATAGAATCGAAAACTCCGAGTATCTGAGTTGTAACTCGCACCGCCACCATACGCGCCGCCCTGCTCCCGAATCGCTCGATGCAGATACCCATTGCGCAAAAATTCCGCCAGTACCCGTAATGCTGGGGCGTCTGGTCGGTGTTCTGAGGTCACGGGGTAGGCCATCGCACAGAAATTCACGGCCGTCGAAGTGCTCCACCCCTCTTTGACCGTACGCGGTGGCGCCGTCAACCACAGCCGCTCGTTCGCAACGGGGGTCGTTGTCCAATCACTCGTCAACTGAGCGATTCCCTTTGCCTGTTGAGACCCCTCCGCAACCAGCAGCAGTTGCCGAGGCGCATTCAACAACAACTCGTGTAACATTTTGAAATCATTGAGCAATTCATCCAATGAATCCTCACTATTTTGAATGGCATCGTCGAGTTGTTTAATCCACTGCACCCCCGCAAGCCCGTCCCAACGGTGGTTCCACGCCGCCAACGGACTCAATCCCGCATTCGCCGCCAACATCGCCAAACTATGTGCACGGCCCGTTATCGACGACTCACGACGGGTTCGCAATTGCCCAATCAGTTCCCGCACGCGCTGGCGTTCATCGAAACGCGGATGGAAAAAAGTGTTGGTAAACAACTGATTCAGTCCATCAAGATTGCGATACAACCCCTTCGTCGTCAGGGACCACACCCCCGATACTCGCGTGTAATCATCACGTTCAGGACGGAAAAAAGGGCGTGCCGATAACGCACCGCAGACCGCCGCCTGTTGCGCCTGTACCGTTAAATAGTCCGCCCCCCCACACCCCAACTCCGTCAATAATTGGCTAAACAGGGGTAATCGCTCGATTAACCGCTCGGGCATCGCGGGCAGCGTCACAATCGCTTGTTGGTAGATCAGGCCGTTCGTGCCCTGGGCGTAAAAAGTGATCGGAGTTTGACCCAACAGCGTTTTTTGTGAATGCGGAAACGGTCGCATGTCACCTACATCTGCACGCGTCACTTTGGGCAATACATTCGGATCATCCTGCTGGGCCTGACGGATCGCCAAATCTTCGTTGAGCCGCTTAATAGACTGTAGCGCCTGATCGTCGAGTTGTGCCTTGAGACTCGCTAATCGTGCCTTTTCAGCGGCATTTTGGGCGTCCCCCAGTTCGGTATCCGGCGATAACACCACGCGCACTCGATGCGGATTCTCTAACAACCATTGACGACATAAATCTTTGATAAAATTAGGATTTTTGATGTCTTGATGAATCTGTTGTAGCAACTCATCCATGTCGAGGAGGGCCACCGGATCCCCCCCGTGAAGCGCCGGTGTCAAGCCCCGCATGAGGAGTTGTAACCCGTAAGGGAACCCGTCTCCGGTAATTTCACGTTGATGAAGTTCGATTTGATGCAACATCGCTTCAACGGCCGAGGGTGGCACCCCCTCTTCAGCGACCTTCTGCAAAGTCTCCAAGATGAGCTGCTCAACGGCTTGAGCGTGTTCGGGTTCTGAACCCTGTAACCCAGCGCAGAACGTCATTTCCCGCGTACTTTCGTCAAAACCGCACAGTGGCGAAGGCGCCGACCCCAATTTTGTCGTTTCGAGGGCGAGACGAAGGGGCGAACTGCTGTTGTCTAGCAACACATCAGATAACAGTTTTCCTTGCAGAACCGCTTTGGGATCGTCGTTTCTTCCCAGCAGCCATCCCATGACGATATGCGTTTTCTTAGCGACTTTCTCGGTTTTAGCGAGGGCATAAGTCGCATTTACCGTCTGGGGCGCCGTAAATCGCCGTTCAGTCGGAATCGCTAAATCTGCAACATCTAGTGCCTCGAAATGCTGTAGCACTTTCTCTTCAAACTGATCTTGTAGTGTGCAGGCTGGCAGGTCTCCATAAGTCATAAACACCGCATTCGACGGGTGATAATGACGGCGATGGAAGGCTACGAGCTGCTCGTGTGTCAGATTTGGAATCTCGAAAGGTTCACCACCACTGTTGTAGTGATAAGTAATGCTGGGAAATAGCGCCGATTCGACGGTTTGCGATAACCGCTGTACAGGCGAACTCATCGCCCCTTTCATCTCATTAAAAACTACGCCCTTGAACACTAAATCGCTTTGCAAATCATCAGTTTGTGCAAAGTCGAGGCGGTGGCCTTCTTGGGCAAAATCGAGAGCGTGTAGATTGGGGAAAAAGGCCGCATCCAGATACACGTCGAGTAGGTTCAGAAAATCTTTACGGTTCAGACTGGCAAAGGGATAGGCCGTCCAGTCACTGGCCGTCAGTGCATTCATGAAAGTATTCAGAGAACGACGGGTCATCATGAAAAACGGATCCCGTACCGGAAAACGGCGACTGCCACACAAAGCCGTGTGTTCGAGAATGTGGGCCACCCCGGTTGAATCCTGGGGCACCGTCAAAAACGAGACGAGAAACGCATTGTGCGGATCATGCGTCGCGAGATGGATGTGTTTAGCGCCCGTTTTTAGGTGACGAAACGCCTGGTAGTCCACATTAAGCGCCTCGATGAACTGTTGGCGCTCAAGCGTAAACGATGCCGCAGGCGTCGCCGGATGAGGGGATGAATTCATATTCGTGGATCTCGTTGTTTTGTTCACGAGCATTGTGACTTGCAAATAAATTGCAAGATTCATCAAACCCGCGACATCGACATATTCACTCGTCCACAAAATGTCGGTTTTACCCTAAAAAAAAACCGCCTTCATGGGCGGTCTTTGAAATCACGGATCTGCAATTCATCCACGCTTGAGTTCGTAGATCTCTAGTCTATTGACGACTGGCCAATAACGCTTTCGTGTCGGGGCCAATCGACAGGCTGTAATCGTGGGCGGCTAATAACACGCCATCGACGGCGCGAATCATTCTGGCGTTGACGTACACGCGATTGCGTCCAATGGCATAGGTGCCCGCGACCACGGCGGCGGCATCGTGGGCCTGACTGACATCTAACACACTGCGGGATAACGCAAATTCGCCCCCTTCGCGCACCATGAAAATCGAGTCGCGCAACTTCATTTCC
Source organism: uncultured Candidatus Competibacteraceae bacterium (assembly GCA_964613675.1). Lineage (GTDB taxonomy): Bacteria > Pseudomonadota > Gammaproteobacteria > Competibacterales > Competibacteraceae > DAIUCA01. The sequence goes on along the minus strand of CAZTIH010000051.1, from coordinate 1,491 downwards.
TTCACCGACAGTCCCTGTTGGGCCAAACGCGCCCCCACCTGTTCAGCCACAATGCGCCCTAAACTCGACGAGTTTTCAAGCGAATTCACGTTGACGAAAGTGCCGACGAGGATGGGCTGACGGGTTTCTCGCAAGTAAGGGGCCTGTTGCAACATCGCATCGGCGGCGGCGTAGCTTTTCTCGACTAAATCTTGGTCTTGCGGACGATTATGCCGCGCCATGAACTGATCGAAATCCGCACAGCCGTTTAGCATCGCAACCACTAGGGTTAACGCGAAAAAGTGAGTCAGTTTCATGGACCAATTACCTCGATGTTGCGCATGGGCATGGGGACGGGACCGCGGGCAATGTATTCGCCCACCGTATCGGCTTTGATGTAGTACACATCGGAAATGCGCGTCACAAAGCGTTCACCGCTAAACGCCGCAATGGTCAGCACAATATCTCGATCCACCACGCCAATAGGATCCGCCGGTGAGGTGCCCATGGCGTAGTAACCCGCAGGGCCTCCATCGAGCACAGCAAATGTCATCATCAGCTGGGCTTCATTGGGATTGGCCGTCACGCCAAAGCCCCGTTGCAACATTTCCGTCCGCAACAGCTCGGCGAACGCGTTGCTGAACATCGTGCTGCGTTCGGGTGGCTGAATGTGAACCACCAACCCCTGATCGCGAACATCCGCCAAAGCGCTACTCATGCGGTTGGAGACATCGACTGCGACATCTTTCCAATGCTTGGCGGCGAGTAATTGCGGTTGAGGTGTGGGTTCGGCGACGGTTGGAAACGGAATGGGAGAACATCCCATCGCACCTAAAACGACCAACATGGAAAACAGGGATGTGCGCATAAGCCCCTCGGTTTGGTATCCCAAAAACAAAATTGTTGTGGAGACTATAAAACCCCAATCGTGACTACAACACTTTAATCTCGGGGCATTTCGTATCAAGAGTGTAACTAATTTATCATTTCAGTTTTGTGAGCCATCGTGATCTCACAAAGGCTTAATATGAACTTCCACTAAGCCTAAATGATTTTTATGAACACCATTCCTTTGCGTTCAACTCATTTGCAACCTGCGTCGTACGACATTTGGGATAAGAAATACCGTCTCAAAACCAAGCAAGGTCAAGTCATTGACGAGACGGTTGAGGACTCTTTTCGGCGCGTGGCCAAAGCCATTGCAGAAGTCGAGAAAACTTCTGATCTGCAAGCGCATTGGGAGTCACAATTCCTGTGGGCAATGCAGAACGGCGCGATCCCAGCCGGGCGGATCATGTCCAATGCCGGCGCTCAGTTCTATAAGCCCGAAACTTCTCTGATTAACTGCACGGTCAGCGACCACATTCCCGATTCGATGGACGGCATTCTTCGCTGCGTTCACGAGGCGGGACTTACGCTTAAAGCGGGTTGCGGAATTGGTTATTGCTTCTCGACGCTGCGTCCGAAAGGGGCGTGGGTAGCGGGGGCGGGCGCTACGACTTCAGGGCCGCT
>CAZTIH010000050.1:0-16583 GCA_964613675.1 uncultured Candidatus Competibacteraceae bacterium | reverse complement strand
AAAGGCACGAATGTGCGGTACATCAAGCTGTTCAACGGGGATGTTGGGGAACCGTTCAAGAAACAGGCGATACCACAGCGCCTCTTTGGTCGCGGTCTCAGAATCTTTGCGCTCATCCTCTAAGTGGTATTTCTTAACCAATTCATGAATCGTGGGTTCATGAATCGTGGAACCCTGCCCCCGCCGAGCGACGCCACGAAACGGCGCGAACTTCTCAGGTGGGAGGCAATGGAATCGCGGATCAACCGTGTCGAAATGGCGATTCTCATCTTCTTGATAGAACCCAACAGCGTCAGGCTGGGCAGCTTTCAACGCGCCATAGGTTTCAGGCATTGCCCGTTGAGCTTGTAGGAACAGTCGAAAAATCCGCCCGTAAGCCAAGTCCTCCACGCACTGTTTCGAGTTGGTGTCCGCGCTGGGCACGCTCTGGGCTAACTCCTCAACCGCAACGGGGTTGGGTGGTTCACACTTGAGAACTTCATTCACGATTTCTCGTTGTGCAACAAAACACGACTTGTGTGAAGGCTGTTCACGCCCCAAGGCATCGCCTATCGCGTCGCGGATCTCTTCAAGCCATTTCTCACGGGTTGAGTCCGTCATGACGCGGCGCACTTGGAATGCCAAGGCTTGGCACAGCAAACGCGCCTTGCGTAATGGCAAGTCATCTGGAAGTTTCCTGACAATTTCTCGCTTACCGATAATTGCAGCTTGTTCATTCGTCAATCTCAAACGGAAAAACAGCCCGTTGGTGCGTGCCTGCAAAAATGTACCTGTGGGGCGTGCGCTTGGTGTACTTGGCCGCTTGAGGGCGTTCCCGCCTAGCGTCTTCAAGGGTTTACGGAGAGGGAGGGATTCGAACCCTCGGTACCCAGATGGGTACTTCGGTTTTCGAGACCGACCCATTCGACCACTCTGGCACCTCTCCTAAAGGGGCGCGAACTCTAACTTATCCCCTCTAGCGTGTCTATTCATTTGTTGCTGTGCAACTGCATTTCGTTTTCGCGGGTCACAGAAAATCTAACCCCAACAATGAGATACCGATGAATAGTCTCATCTTCACACTACTAGTATTCGCTCTTTTCAGTGCCCACGCCTACGACCCTCAACCCCAGCCCGAACCGCTCCTTAAAGCGATTGTCGGCATTCGTGCTCAAGTGCCCGAAACCGCACGGACAGCCCGAACGCTCGGTACGAGTCGGCAAGGTTCGGGTGTCGTCATTAGTGAATCAGGTCTGATTGTCACTATCGGTTATTTAATTCTCGAAGCCAGCCAAGTCACCGTCATCTTGGAAAATGAGCGCGAAATCCCCGCACGAACCATTGCTTACGACCACCACTCCGGTTTTGGGCTAGTCCAACCCGTTATTCAACAAAACATTCCCTACTTACCCTTAGGCGATAGCGACAATTTAACGCATCCTGAGCCATTGCTTGCCTTAGCTTATCCCCTCCAAGGAATTTCTGTCAGAGTGGTTTCTCGGCGCCCATTTGCAGGCTCATGGGAATATTTATTGGAAAATGGCATTTTTACTTCACCGCCTCACCCAAATTTTGGCGGCGCTGCGCTAATTAACGCCCAGGGACAACTATTGGGAGTGGGCTCCCTGCGCATCGGCGACGCCATGGGAGATGGTTCTCCACTTCCTGGCAATATGTTCATTCCAATCAATGCCTTAAAGGAACAACTCACGCCTCTACTCCAAGTTGGTCGTAGCGCGGTCGCTAAACCTTGGCTCGGGATTTACGCCAATGAAATCCGCGGCAAGTTATTTGTGAATCGCGTTGCAGAAGGTGGCCCTGCAGAACTTGCTGGTATGCAAGAAGGCGATGTGATTCTGCAAGTGGCAGATCGTGAAGTCTCCGATCTCGCAAACTTCTACCGAGAAATCTGGAAACTCGGCGATGCAGGGACGGCCATCCCACTCACCGTTCTGCGCGGCATCGAATTACAACGGCTTGCGGTTAAATCTATCGACCGTCACGAATGGCTACGACTGAATCCCAGTTTCTGAAATTGTGTCTTTCCTCGAAATATCACGGCGATGAGTAAAATTAGCCCCATGATATTCATCGTTAATCCATCGCCCCATAACCCGTAAAAGGTCAAGCCTTCTCGAGGTTGAACTGTTCCTCTCAATACAGCGATTTCCATTAATCTAGTAAAATCAGTTATTTGACCGCGATCGTTAATTAATGCGGACACGCCGGTATTCGTCGCCCTGACCAAATCTCTCCCTAATTCGTACGCCCGCATTTGTGCAATTTGCAAATGTTGATGGGGTGCAAAAGAATTTCCAAACCATGAATCATTGCTCAAAGTCACAAGGTAAGCCGCATCGGGCATCGCAAGCCGCGTTTCAGCTCCAAAAACCGCGTCAAAACATATCGTTACCCCTATCGGCAACCCTCGAACCGTCATCAACGGCTGCTCAGCATCCCCGGGCGATAAATCAGACATCGGAATATCCACAAATCGTCTCAATGTATTGAGAACGCTTCGGAAAGGCAGATATTCGCCAAATACCACTAACCGTCTTTTTCGATACTGCCCCGTCACTTCCCCAAATCCCATCACGGCATTATAGAACACTCGCTCCGACCAACTCCCGTCTGCAATGCCAATTAGATAATCGGTACGACGTTCTTGTGTATCCAATAACATCTCTCGCACAAAGGGTTCAGGCAGATCATTCACCAGCGCAGGAATCGCCATTTCTGGCCAAATAATTAAGTCTCTTTCTTCCGTATAACGCCAAGACAGTTCGGCATAACGGTGTAGGCTGTCCATTAACGAATTAGGTCGCCAACGATTTAATGCATCCATGTTTCCTTGAATTAGTGCCACATTAATAGGTTCGCCTAATGACCGCGTCCAAGTGTAGTACTGGAGACTCATTCCAGTGCCCAAAATCATCGTAATTCCCACCGCCACTGCGACATAATAGCGATAATTAAATGATCGGTTTATTGCAACTGCTATTAAGCCGCTAATCAGCCAGTTAAAATACCCGACTAAAAACAGTCCTCCGACCGGCGCAAAATGAAAAAGCGGACTACTTGTTTGACTGTAACCAATTGATAACCAAGGAAATCCCGTAAAAATAATGCTGCGAAGCCATTCCAGTAAAATCCAGAGGGCAGGCGCTACAATGACTAATTTTACAATGTCATGTGTTGGAAAATATCGAACGAGTAGGAAGCTAAATAGAGCTGAATAAACGGCTAAATAAACGACTAATAATGCCGTGGCTAAACCCGCAAATAACCAAGGTGCTTGGCCATAATAATTTAGGCTAATGAATACCCACCAAACCCCTGTACCAAATAAGCCCAATCCAAAACAAAAACCGCTTATTGCCGCCTGTTTTGCATTCATTTTTTGAAGCAAATGCAGCAGCCCCGCAGGGACGAATAACGCCACAGGCCAAAAATTTAAGGGAGCAAAAGCTGTCACCAACAAGGCGCCACTCAACAAGGAAAGCAGATAGCGAAAAAGCATGTAAAACTAATGCGCTAATGAAAAATCGTTATCACTTTCTTCGATTTCTCGACGCACCATCGACAGTAGATGAATGCGCCGACGGTCACTGCGCAGAATTCTGAAGTGGAACGCCCCTAAATCGACCTCCTCCCCTCGGCGCGGCAATCTTCCCAAGTGCATCATCACCAAACCCGCAATCGTATCGGCTTTTTCGTCGTCAAATTGGGCGTTGAAGCGCTCATTAAAAACCCCTACTGGCGTAACCGCTTTGATGATAAATGCGCCATTTCCATCGTCGCGGATAAAATCCTCCTCCTCTGCATCATCGTGTTCATCGTCTATTTCGCCAACGATCTGCTCCAAAATATCTTCGATGGTCACCAAACCCGCAACGCCACCATATTCATCCACCACAATGGCTAAGTGCAGCCGATTCGCACGGAATTCTTTTAAGAGATCGTCCAAACGCTTCGATTCGGGAACGACATGTGCCGGACGAACGAGGGTTTGCCACTTAATTTCGGGATTTGCCATGATTTTTAACAAATCTTTCGCGATTAACATCCCCACAATATCGTCCTTGTGTTCCCCCGTAACGGGAAAACGCGAGTGACCAGATTCTAAAACGGGTTCCAGAATCTGCGCTAAGGTCTGATCGTGTTTAAGCATGACCACCTGCGCTCGCGCCAACATGACATCGCGTACCCGCAAATGAGGCATCGTCAATGCCCCCTCGATCATCGCTAACGCATCCAAACTGAATAGTCCGCGGTTTTGCGCTTTTCGCATCTGCTGTATCAGATCACGGCTACAATGCGGTTCGTCGCTAAATGAAAGCCCGATCCGCTCCCACCAAGGCCGATGTATGGGGGAGGGCGTTTCCGATGAATCATCCTTCATAAGTTGCTTCGTCCGCGTAGGGGTTGGCATAACCGAGCTGTCCAAGTATTTGAATCTCCAAAGTTTCCATGTGGGTTGCGTCGGATTCAGTTTCGTGATCGAAGCCATACAGATGTAACAAACCGTGGATAAGTAGGTGGGCGTAATGTGCAGAAATCGACTTGCCCTGTTCGCGGGCTTCTTGGCGCACGATATTGGGGCAAATCACTAAATCCCCTAAATAATGGAAATCCCCTAATTCAGCCACCAGCTCAGGAGGTAATTCCTCAGGAAAAACACTCGGAAAGGCCAAGACATTGGTTGCGTAATTTTTGTTACGAAATTGCTGGTTGAGGGCTTGCCCTTCGGTTTCGTCAACAAAGCGTAGGGTTAACTGGCTGGGGTGCGTTGAAGGAGTCGCGTCGATGATTTGAACGGCGTCGTTGAGCCAACGTTTACAGTCTTCCTCACTAGGAAGATCGTCCTGGCCAACAGCGGGTTGGATCGAGATTTCGAGTCTCATGGTTGGTTCTGCTCGTGACGGGCGTAAGCATTAACGATGCGTTGAACGAGCGGATGACGAACCACATCTTCCGCCATGAAGTACGTCATGCTGATGCCTTCAACACCTTCTAAAACATTGAGCGCATGGCGTAACCCCGAAGGAACATGACGGGGCAAATCGACCTGCGTTACATCCCCCGTCACCACCGCAGTTGAGCCAAACCCCAAACGCGTCAAAAACATTTTCATTTGCTCAACCGTCGTATTTTGGGCTTCGTCGAGGATGATAAACGCCTCATTGAGCGTGCGACCTCGCATAAACGCTAACGGCGCAATCTCAATCGTATTTTTTTCCATATATTTCATAACGGTTTCGGCGCCCAACATTTCGTATAGCGCGTCGTAAAGCGGGCGCAAGTAAGGATCGACTTTTTGCACTAAATCTCCCGGTAAAAAGCCCAATCGTTCGCCCGCTTCGACGGCGGGTCGCACCAAAATGAGGCGGCGCACTTCGTGACGTTCTAAAGCTTCCACTGCCCGCGCCACGGCCAGATAGGTTTTGCCCGTCCCCGCAGGGCCGACCCCAAAATTGATGTCGTGGCGAGTCATGTTGAACAAATAACGCTGCTGTCGCAGGCCCCGCCCCTTAATGTTCACCCCGCGTTTGGTGCGAATGGTCACTAAGGGAAAATCGGCTTCGAGGTCATCGCTTAGTTCTTGCAACCCCGCCGTTTGCAGAAAGAGTTGCACCGTTTCCGGCGTTAAAGGTTGTTGGTCGGTTTGCGCATAAAGCTGGTTTAGGACAGTAGCGGTCGATTGAATCGCTTGCAGCTCGCCAGTCAGCCGAAATTGGTTACCGCGATTGCTGATGTCCACTTTCAGACATTTCTCAATTAACTGCAGATGTTCATTACATTGGCCGCAGAGATTGAGGAGGCGGAGGTTGTCCGCAGGTTCAAGGGAAATATCAAGCGTGTTAATGAGGGCTGTGCTCAACGCAGAATCCATGGTTTAAGGGAAAATTTTGGATGGTTTAATCGGGGACTGTCCCCAACGCCCCCGCAGAGAATTGCTCAACGCCGCCACAATGGTCACCTCAGCCATTTGCCCAATCAGATCGGGAGGCCCTTGGAAATTGACCACACGGTTGTTTTCCGTGCGCCCGCTCAGTTCACGAGGATCTTTCTTTGAAGGCCCCGTCACGAGGATACGAGCGGTTTTGCCGACCATATTTTCGCTGATGCGCTGAGCGTTTTGTGTGATACGTGCTTGCAGTTGAGACAACCAAATTTTCTTCTGTTCGAGGGGGACAGGATCGGCTAAATCAGCAGCAGGGGTGCCAGGACGGGGACTGTAGATAAAACTAAAGCTCTGATCGAACCCCACATTGTCGATTAGATCCAGCGTCGCCTGAAAATCATCTGCCGTCTCCCCCGGAAAACCCACAATAAAGTCAGAAGAGATCGAGATTTCGGGCTTTACCTGCCGCAATTTCTCGATTTTAGCGAGGTAGGTGGTGGCAGTATGGCCGCGTTTCATCATGGTCAATACTCGATCAGAACCCGATTGCACGGGGAGATGCAAATGTGCCGCCAGTTTGGGTAACTCTCCAAACGCCTCGATGAGGGAATCCGAAAGTTCGACGGGATGACTGGTCGTAAATCGCAGTCTTTCAAGTCCCTCAAATGCGGATAAATAATGAAGGAGTAAAGCCAAATCGGCTTCAAACCCATCGCTCATCGCGCCCCGATACGCATTGACATTTTGCCCCAACAAGGTGACTTCGCGGACGCCCTGCGCGACGAGCTGTTCGACTTCCGTTAGCACATCCTCAAAGCGGCGACTCACTTCCTCGCCTCGCGTGTACGGCACCACGCAAAATGAACAGTATTTGCTGCAACCCTCCATCACCGACACGAACGCCGTCGGGCCTTCCGCACGGGGTGCGGGCAGGTAATCAAATTTTTCGATTTCGGGAAATGAGATGTCGATGGGATGCTGTTTTGCCTTCGCAGCTTCGACGAGTTCGGGTAAACGGTGAACGGTTTGCGGGCCAAAGACCAAATCGACATAAGGGGCCCGTTTCATAATCGCTTCCCCCTCTTGACTCGCCACACATCCCCCGACACCAATCAATACATGAGGATTCTTGCGTTTCAGGGGACGCCATTCGCCTAGTTGCGAGAACAATTTCTCTTGCGCTTTCTCGCGAACTGAACAGGTGTTAATCAGTAAAAGATCGGCGTCTTCAGGTGACACGGTGCGTAAAAACCCGTGAGATCTTTCAAGGACATCGGCCATGCGGGTCGAGTCGTATTCGTTCATTTGGCAACCGAACGTTTTGATGTACAGCTTTAAAGGCGCCATGCGACGGTCATCCGTTTTTGGTAATCGACGAGAAAATTCGTCACTCTCTTGCATTTTGTGAAAAGCCATGTCGAGTTCAAGGGGGCCAGGTGGAAGTTTACTTAGTAGGCGGGGCAGTGCGCGACCAACTTTTGGGGTTACCGATTCGGGAACGGGATTGGGTGGTCGTCGGTGCAACACCAGAAAAGTTGTTAAAACAAGGATTTAGATCGGTTGGCAAGGATTTTCCCGTATTTTTACACCCCCAAACGCAGGAGGAGTACGCTTTGGCGCGCACTGAACGAAAGACCGCGCCGGGGTACCGAGGTTTTGTAGTCCATGCGGACGATAAAGTGTCATTAACCGAAGATTTGCGGCGGCGCGACTTGACCATTAATGCGATGGCCCAAACCGCGACAGGGGAAATCGTCGATCCCTACCACGGCCAGGCCGATTTACAACACCGCTGGTTGCGACATGTTTCAGACGCCTTTGTAGAAGACCCCGTTCGGGTGCTCAGAATCGCCCGTTTTCAAGCAAAATTAGCGCCCTTCAACTTTCGGGTTGCCCCCGAAACCCTTGAATTATTAAAAAAAATGGTGGCGGCCGGGGAGGTTGATGCGTTGGTTCCCGAGCGGGTGTTCGCCGAACTCGTCAAGGCCCTCGCGACCTCCCATCCCGGGGCTTTTTTTGAAGTGCTGAACGATTGCGAAGCGTTACCCCGCATTTTTCCCCATTTAATTTGGAATACGGATCGTGCATGGGCCTTGCGCAACGCGACCGCTATGACGGAGGAAGTCCGTGTCCGTTGGGCTGCGCTAATGTGGCGACAGTTAGGCGCTGAAACCTTATCAAAACACCTAAAATTACCTGTAGATTGGCGCGATTTAGCGAAAATGGCGGCAAAACATGGCGATTGGGCTACTGATGCAGAAGGGCTTTTGAACCACCTGGAACGGCTAGATGCGTTGCGGCGGCCCGAACGATTTAACGATTGGTTAACGGTAGCGCGGGCCAATGACATCGCTTCCCTGGAGATTGAACGGCTAAAACAAGCGCAGACCGCCGCCGTCGACGTCCAAGTTAAACCTCTTTTGGCACAGGGTTTACAGGGAGAAGCTCTGGCAAAAGCCCTAAGAGCCGCCCGAAAAAACGCTATAGCAGACATTGCTAGTGTTCTGTAATTCCAATTTACAGAATCTGTTCAATTGCCTAACCATTCAATTCATTGACAGCCCCTCAGAGAGTGCGTACACCCCCTGCCCCTAGGTTACAGGTACACGCGATGCTCTTATTTGCTGCCCCACTGGCTGTCCGTCTTGCCCTCGCCGCACTGTTGAGCGGGCTTTTGGGGTTAATCGCTCTGGGAGTGCTGGGTTGAACGCCATCGAGTTGGAGAATTTGACGCTGGGATATCAGCAACATCCTGCCGTTCATCATCTCAGCGGACAATTTGCGAACGGTAGCTTAACCGCCGTAATTGGCCCGAATGGCGCGGGTAAGTCCACGCTACTCAAGGGAATTGCAGGGCAACTCCGTCCTTTAAGTGGTCGCATCCGCCTCACCCAACAGCCCATTGCTTACTTGCCCCAACAATCTGAACTCGAACGTCGTTTTCCGATTTCGGTGATGGAATTGGTGTGTTTTGGCCTATGGCAACGAGTGGGTTGGTTTGGAGGCATAACCCGACGCGAACGGCAACAGGCCCAAGAAGCCTTGTCATCCGTGGGATTAGCGGGTTTTGAATGGCGACCGATTAACAGCCTATCGGGGGGTCAGTTGCAGCGGGTATTGTTTGCGCGACTACTTCTACAAGACGCTCCGATTGTTCTGCTAGATGAACCGTTCACGGCGATTGATCTGCGCACCACAGCAGACTTATTAAAGATCGTTCGTCGTTGGCATGGAGAGGGTCGTACTGTCATTGCCGTACTGCATGATTTAGAGACTGTTCGCAGTCACTTTCCTGACAGTTTACTGTTAGCGCGGCAGTCAGTTGCGTGGGGTAAAACGGACAATGTTCTGACAATCAATCATTGGCAACAGGCCCGTGCTTTGAACGAAGCCTGGGATGAGAACGCGCCATTTTGTACAATTCATTGATAAATTACGAGTTTTTGATCAGCCCTTTCGCCGATTTCGACTTTATGCGGCGAGCGTTGGTCGGGGGAATTGCGCTATCGGTGAGTGGGGCACCCCTCGGAGTTTTTTTACTCCTCAGACGAATGAGTTTAATGGGCGATGCACTCGCCTGTGGCGTTTTGCCTGGTATCGCCATCGCTTACCGACTCGTTGGACTGTCTCCGCTTGCCATGATGACGGGTGGCATCGTAGCGGGGTTACTGATTGCACTGGGAGCGGGTCTCATCGCCCGATTCACGCCCCAACGAGAGGATGCCAGCCTAGCGGCCCTTTACCTTTCTTCATTAGCACTAGGTGTTGTTTTAATTTCGTCAGGAGGACAGCAAGTCGATTTAATTTATTTGCTCTTCGGAAGCATCCTCGCATTAGATAATGAAACGCTAGTTTTACTAATTAGCAGCAGCATTTTTAATTTATTTGTATTAGCCATTATTTACCGCCCTTTAGTAATAGATAGTGTCGATGTCGGATTTTTACCCAATCACCGCCAACCTTTCACGGGTGCCCTAGTCCACAGCCTCTTTTTAATGGCGGTAGTCGTGCATTTAGTCGCGAGTTTTTACGCACTTGGTACCCTCATGGCCGTAGGTTTACTCATTTTACCGGCGGCAACGGCTGGATTTTGGGTGTCCCGTTTAATTCCATGGCTCCTCCTCGCAATGGGCATCTCATTTACGAGCGTATTAGGCGGCTTGCTATGGTCTTTTTACGATACCTTACCTTCTGGCCCAGCCATTGTTCTAATTGCAAGTTCACTCTATGGCTTATCGCTTTTATTGGGGTCACAAGGTGGCGTTGTTTGTTTAATCAAACGCCACCGACAATCATAGGAGAAACTCATGAAGTTGATTTTATTATTTTTACTTTTAACGCATTCAGTCGCCCATACCGAACCCCTTAAAGTCGTGGCTAGCTTCAGTATTTTGGCCGACATCACACGTGAAATCGGAGGTGAACGGGTCGAGGTAACGGCTTTGGTTGGGCCTAACGAAGATGCCCATCACTACCAACCCACCCCTCAAGATGTTCGCGCCCTTTCAGAAGCCGACTTGTTAATTATCAATGGGTTAGGCTTTGAAGGCTGGATTACGCGGCTGCGGGAATCGGCGGGTTATCGCAATCTTGTTGTTTCCGCGACGGCAGGCATTGAAGCTCTGAAAACCGAATCTCCTCACAAGCATAATCATAGCCATCATGGGCACGATCACGGCGAATACGACCCCCATGCGTGGCACGACCCCCGTTTAGGCGCCCTTTACGCGCAGAATATCGCGAATGCACTCATTCAAATTGACTCAGAACACCGCGAATTTTACACCACGCGCCTGGTTCATTATCGCCAACAACTCATTGATTTACATGAAGAAATTAGCACCCAATTTGCGTCGCTTCCTGCAACACAGCGGCGCGTAATTAGCCATCACAATGCGTTTCGTTACTTTGCAGTCGCCTACGACATCGACTGGCATGCACTTACCGGCATCAGTACAGAAGCCGAGCCCAATGCGCGACAGCTCGCCCAACTCATCCGACAGGTACGAGATTCGGAAATCCGAGTCTTCTTTTTGGAGAATATTGCAAATCCCCGTCTCATCAGACAGTTAGCCCGAGAAGCAAGGGGCACATTAGGCGGCACATTATATTCTGATGCACTTTCGGATGCGGCTGGTGATGCCCCGACCTATCTACAGCTCTTGCGTCACAATGCCCAAACGCTGTTCAACGGGCTGAATTCAACCCCTCATCCGCCAAACTCTTAAAAAGAAAGTTGCGTGCCGTTAACGGGATGTCAAGATAATGTACTTTCCGCCATCACTTACCTAGTTTATCGACATGAAGCCCCCTTTCTCTTTCGCTTTGACTTTGGGCGTCACGCTCCTCAGTGGCTGTGTCGGCCCGGCCATTCTCGAAAAAGCCTCACTGGACTACACTCGTGCTTACGCTGATACCAACAATCAACAGATGTTGCTCAATCTGGCACGGGTGAGTCGCGACCACCCCCCCTACTTCGTACAGCTCGGCGCGATTACAGCGCAATACAATCTCACGACTCAGTTGCGCGGCGAACAGACCCGCAATACCCCAGAACCTGCGTTCTTACCGGGCGTAAGCGATTTAACCTCAAGAGTTTTTAGCTTGGGGGTGAGTACGGCGGAATCCCCCGTTTTCAGCTTTACCCCCTTGAGTGGTCAAGCCTTTGCGTCGGTGTTGCTTAAGCCCGTCGATCTCAACGTCTTTTTTCTGATGTACACCCAAGGATTTAATGCAGAACAATTGCTACGAATTCTGGTGAACTCGGTCACCGTGACCACGGAAAATGGGCGCATCGTCCAAGTGACGAATATTCCCGACACTGACCGCCTAACACGCTTTAATGATTTTCTTCGTTTAGCGTCAATTTTGCGCGAATTGCAGAAACAGGACGCGTTGTTAATCGACCTCAATATCGATACGCAACGGCTACGATTTGACTTTACGCCCGAAGCTGCGGCGCTCTTCGCGTCCCTTCAGCAACGCCCCGATTTGCGATTGTCCATGTCGCCCATCCGACTGGACAGCTTGCGCGGGGATAATATGCAGATGCGGACATTTTCAGCGGTGCTGTACGCCATGGGCAACGAATACAAGCTATTTGATGCGGTAGCCGCTCAATCCCCCGAGATTCTGGCTGCGTTACCCCCCTCGGGTCGTCGTCCGATTTTACGCTTTGTGAGCGATGGCCGTTTGACGAGTGGAGTACTTACGCAGGTGAGTTACGACGGTCAAAGCTATGTGATTGCAGACGAATCGGGCGACAATTGGAATCGCCAAACTTTCGCCATTTTACAGTTCTTGTTCACCCAAGTGGCGCTCGATCCGAGTCAACTCCCCGTACAACAGCTCATTCAAGTCCGTTAATGACCGAGTGGTTCGCCTATCATCACCCCCGCGCTCAGTCCACCCCAAGGCTGTTTTGCTTCGCTCATGCGGGGTCCGGGGCATTGGCGTATCGCGGGTGGGCGGATTGGTTGGGAGATGACCTTGAGGTATGCCCCATTCAGTTGCCTGGCCGTGAGAGTCGCTTACGGGAACCCCTCGTCACCGAGATGAAGTCATTAATTTCCGCCTTGGTCACTGCCCTAACGCCCTATTGCGACCGTCCCTTTGGGTTATTTGGCCACAGTTTAGGGGCTTTAATCGCGTACGAGTGTGCCCATGCGTTACGAGAACGGGGGCTATATGCGCGTCATCTGTTGGTGTCTGCACGACGGGCGCCCAATGCGGCATTTCCGCCCACCGATACTTCTGAAGCCGGGGTAGTCGCTCGTATTCAACGTCTGTCAGGCACTGCGGCTGAAGTACTGAATCACCCCGAGTTATGGGCCTTGTTACTGCCGATTTTACGAGCAGACTTTCTGCTCAATGACCGTTACGTTTTCCCTCTCGACCGACCGCCCTTGGATTGTGGCGTGACGGTGTTGGGCGGTGCTGAAGACACGGAAGTCCCCGAGTCAGCTCTGTCGCAATGGCAAATTGTGTCTGCAAAGCCCATAAATCTCGAAATCTTCCCTGGAGGCCATTTTTATCTGCAACAACGTCCAGAGAAGTTGCGAGAATGGTTACGGGCTATCTGTCTTAGAGAGGGAGTGACGGGGGACTGATACTTTCGTAAATCTCGTCTGCCAACATCAGAACGGGTAACGGAAATTGATAACCAATGAGTCGAGCCACTGCCGTGTTGATCGCAATGAGGAGAGGGGCCTCAAAAATTTGGTTGAGTTGACGGGGGGGGGTTCCGCGCAGGATGCGAATGGCGGTTTCGGCATAAAACAGTCCCTCGTAGTGATACCCCACCCGCGCCACACTCAATAAAGCCCCTCGTCGCACATACTGCGAACCCAATTGCGCAAACACAGGGATACGTAGCCGTTTTAGCGGGGCTAACACGGCATCGAGATTGTCCAAGGTAACGCCCCGATGGATGGTGAGATAAAACGCATCGACTTCCGACGCCAACCGTTCGTGACATTGCAGAACATTCTGATGAGCTTCTTCAGGAATGATATTGGCGAAGTTGGCGAAGCAGGGGACGATGCTAAACCCTAGCTCAGCCTGAACGCGCTCAATTTGGGGCAACCCCGCGTAAGAACGACCTTCAGTCGTGTTTTCATACACGATCCCCAGTCGGTTAAATCGAAAAATACGGTGAAATAAGCGAACTTGGCGCTCGTAACGCTGGGGGGAGACATAAGCATGAACATGATTACGCCCCGAATCTTCAGCACTCTCCACAATCCCCGACGCAATGGCATCGCTCACCGATAGCACCATTAGGGGCGTCGAATGTTCATCATTCGCAAGGTCTTGGCCCGCCCAAGTGCCGAATGCCAACATTAAGTTGAGATCGCGTTGATTTTGGAGGCGGTCGATGATCTGTTGACGAATGATCGGCCGATTGTCCGAATCCCAATTCAAGTCGTAATAAGCGTCCTCGACAAATTCGATATAAGGCGAGTGAGCCGTGGTACTTAACCATTCCCAGAGACTACGCGTTTCGAGACTATTCAAAGGCTCGGGCAATTCCTGATAAGGCAACCACGATTTTTCAATCAGCGCCCGTATAAAATATTGCAGCGTGACCTGATAGCTGTTGAGTGGCCCCCCTTGGTAATACCCGACACGCCAACGGGCTTCTCCATTGAGTTGGGGTTGGAGCGGATCGGTATGAATGAGTTGGGCCTGAACCGGGACGAGCACCGTGAAAATCAGTAGGAAAATCAGTCCCTTATTCATGATGCGGTTTAGGGTCGGATGCCAACACCAGTAATATTCCAATCACGGGCGTCAGTAAAATTGAACCGAAAAAGTAGCCCCAAAATCCGAGTTTGCGGCGCTGCCCGACAAAAGCGACGAAATAACAAACAAGCAGGTATGCAATAAAGTAAAAGTACATAAAGATTTACCAAGTCGATTCGTTTTGGGCATTGGTGTCGATCAAAAAACGGCGGATAGCATACCCATGATGAGCCCCCGGCATCATGCGCCAGTCATTTCCATCCCATTGCTTAAAATAGTAAAAACGGCTGCGGACCGAATTCGTTCGATTAAAGGCGTACACCCCGGTTGCCCCTATGTAAAACGGTAATGTGCGCAGTCGCCCCGCAATCTGAAACGGCAAAGTAGAACGGGATTCGCTAATCGCTCGCCCCAATAAACCAATGGAATCGTAAATCTGCGCCGATAAATAGTTGGGCAATGCGTTGTAAGTTTGCCTAAACATTTCGACGAAAGATTGGTTGATCTCTAGCTCCGCGTTCGGATTGTAAAGCGTGGGGACGATGATACTGCCTAAGTCCTTATAGGTTTCTAGGGCACGTTGGGCGATCGTCGTCGTCGCCCGGGGATTGAAGGTAATGACGGGCATCGTAAATCCCGCATCTCGAAGCTGTTCGACAAATAACGCTACCCGATGGGCCTGAGCGCTGATGATGACTGCATCCACCATACGTCCCTCTAGCCCAATAATCCGATCTTGAAAAAATTCCTCGTTTGCGGTGAAAAAATCTCCGTACACAAATTGAATGGCTTGCTTGGGTGCTGCATTCAAAAATTTAGGCAGGTCAAGTTCGATCTCGGAAGGTTCAGCAATAAACTGATTAAACTGAATCACTTGGTCATAAAACAGCGTAATTTCATTGGTATGAAACCGATCCCGCTCGAAAAACATCGCAAGCCGATAATACCCTGCTTCTTGTGTCAGATTGACAAACTGTTCAGCTAACACTTCGCTGTCGGGGGCAGTGGTGAAGCTAAATCGGTTGCGCAGCGTGGAAAGATACGGATCTGTTGAAAAAGGCGAGAGGTAAATCATCCCCGCATTTTCGTAAATGATTCCCGCCGATAAAGCGACATCCGCATTGCTGTGACCTATCGCCGCAATAATATCTAGGTTCAACGCCGCTCGTCGGATGGTGGAGTGGAGAGCGGTAAAGTCTTCATGATCGGTGTAATAGTCAATGACGAGAGGGCGTCCCAATAAACCGCCACTCTCATTAATCACCCTTCTCGCCAACTCAGCCCCTCGCCGAATGTGATCTTCAGGGTCGTTCCACACCACGATGCGAATGGTCGGAGGCTGTGGACGACGGGGATCATTTCTCGCGCGCGAAATATCGACAAAATTACTGCCGAACAGAAATTCAACGCCGCGCAATGTCCCAATAATCGACCCCAGCGCCAGTAAAATGATGAGAACAATGCGCATTATCGGGCTAACCCCCCCCCCATAATGATTGGTAAACTCGCGTCGCCTTGACCAAAAATCACGATTTTGGCGTTCTGCGATTTCGCCAACTCGTGAGTGGCTTGAATTCCCTCCCAAGTCAACAAAGAGGGGGTCAATGTTTGTGTGATAATCGCTTGGTAATCGCTAATGCCCTGGGCTTCGATTTTCCGCCGTCTAGCCTCTTCGGTTGCTGCTTGAATGCGAAACTCGTAGCTTCTAAAAAGCTGTTCCTGTACGAGCTTATCCTCAATAGCCTGCCGAACGGTCTCGGGCAGTTCCAGGCTTCTAATCAGAATATCTTTGGCTTCCACATAATTTTTCCCCACCTCAAACGCCGCCAACACCAAGATGTCGGTCAACACGCCCTCTTTGTTGGTATAAATCTCTTCAGCGGTTCGCCGACCGATATTGCGCCGTAAAACCGACTCGATGTGGGGCAAAATCACGGTGTAAACATAGTCCGGGCCAATATCTCGATGCAGGAGTCCCAGCGTGTTGTATTGCGGCTTAAAACGCACTGCTATCGACAATTTAATCGGCATCCCAGCGATTGAGAGCACGAAAAATTCGTGATTTACCACCTGCTCGCGCACGTTGTAGATGTACATCGTGTTGATGGGATTAACGATGTGCAATTTCTCGGGATACACAAAATCAATCACCGTTCCCGTTGATAAAGGGCGGTACAAAATTCCCGCTTCGCCCGGCCCCACGAAGACAAATATTCGCCGCGCTAAAAAAGCGACTATCAACAAAATAATGAGAAACGCCACGATGAAGTACGGCAAATTGGCGCGTAAATACTCACGCCACCTAGGCCTTGGGCGACTTACCTCTTCTTTGGGAGCTAAAAATTGCGTAGTCAACTGAAGTACCCCGTGAGAATGCAAAATGCTGTACAGAACTGGAGGACTGTACAAGAATAAAACTGGCCGTATCGCCCCCTTTGCCTGAGGTAACCCTTAT
>CAZTIH010000049.1:0-16714 GCA_964613675.1 uncultured Candidatus Competibacteraceae bacterium | reverse complement strand
GGTTGACTTTTTGGTTGCTCGTGATCTTTGCCCAGGTCAGTTTGGCGGGTTTCACCAATCCCCTTGATGTGACCCTCGACATCGTGCCCGAGGACTACACCATCGCCGTCAATCCCACGAACAATCCCAGTAGCCTATTTAGCCCTTACACGATGCCCGTCAATGTAATCGTGCGGAGTGCCGGGCGACTGGTCGATGATGGGATTCAGGTCTCGTTGCAGGTGGATAATTTTCGTTCGGGGATGGTGTTAGCCGCGACCGATGTCGGGACAACGCCGGGCAATCTCACCGCCACAGCCCCGACTCAAGGCGGTCAAGCGCGCTTTTTCTTCAATTCGATGTCGCGCCCTGGGTTAGTGACCTTGCGGGCCTCAACATCGAGTCAAAGTCGCAGCTTTATCAAAGAAACCATCATTGAAGTAGTCGGTACAGATTCGGGGGCACCGGGCTTTGGTTCGTTGACTACTTTGGAAATTCGTCCAGAACGCGTCGATTTGCCGACCAATCCCAACAATGAACCCGCCAATCTGTTCCGTCCTTACACGATGGCGATTGTCGTACAGGCCACGCGGGAAGGAAGACCTGTGCCTAATGGAACCGTCGTGGATATTGTTCTCAATAATCCGCGTTCGGGAAGCTTCACCGATCCCTTCTCTTCGGAAGCCTCCAGCTTGATTGGGCAATCCACTGCGCAGAGCCTAACGCTGGGTGGACGGGCATTATTCTACTTTACGTCGCGTTCGGTACCGGGCGAGGTACAGCTTACAGCCACGCTTACGCCAGTGGACGAAGCCCCGATTACCCAAAATTCGACGATTCGCATTGTCGGGGCGGATTCGGGAAGTACGGGGCCAAGCAGCGTGACCCTCACAATTACGGCAGCGCGCAGTCGAATTCCGGTCAACTATAGCCAAGAGGGCGGCAGTCCTTTACGGCCTTACACGACGGAAATAACGGTTCAAGCAGTGGATACGGCCACAAATACCCCCGTTTTGAACGGTACGGAGGTGCAATTAGCCTTGAGTGGGTTGAATTTAGGCTTTTTGAACCGTCCGACCACGGGAGATGAAGAGGGCGCTTTCACCGATGAAGACGGCAATCCGCAAGGGTTTCCAGCGTTGCCCAGCACTTTCCAAAGTGGCATAGCGACTTACTTTTTTACCGCTTTGAGCACCCCTGGCACGGCGACGGTGATTGCGTCGATGCAGGATCCGTTGACGGGAAGAGCGTTGAGTGCATCAACGCAGATTGAAGTCATTGGTGTGCCAAGAGATGTTGCTGCAATTACTTTAACGGGGCCGTATGTACAGGCCATTCGCGAGGGGCGGTCGAGTTTTGGGGCCGATTTGCCGCGAGATGGGGTGTATTCACGAGTGATTAGTGCGTTGGCGACGGATGCAAACGGCAACCCCGTCTTGCCCAACACGCCCATTCATTTCTTCACGATTGACGCGCCATTGCTGGACTACCCCGCTTCCCCGGGGCGTTTCCTGATTGCGGGCGAGAATGGTGACCCAGTAGAGGGCGACCGCTTGTTCACGGCGCAGGGGGCGGAGTTCATCACGAAAATTACGCGCATTGGGGATCGTTTAGTGCTCGATGGCACCAAGACAGTGCGGCCGGATAATCGCCTGCATTCGGGCATTCGGGCGATTGAGGACATTCTCGACGAGAACCGCTTGCGCATTCGGAGCACGCAGCCCACCTTCAACATCACGCCTCGCGATCACGGGCCAACGGTGCCGTACATCGTGGGCCGTAGCGAACATGCCACGATTTTGTCGCCGAGTTACACGAATGTGTTGGGGCGTGCGGACACCTTGTTGACCTACCCGATTTTCCGCGTGGGACAGACGGCGGTGATTGCGGCCTGTACGGAAGATCGTTCGGTTTGCGATGTCCTGAACACCTGTGATGCAAGTGGCGCGAACTGTCGGCCTGCTTATCTATCGGCGACCGACGGCACGGACCACGTGTTGACCATTTCAACGACGGAAATTGAAGGGTTAGGCGAAGAACCTACACCAGTGCGGGTGTGTTTACGGGATCGGAATTTCGTTCCGGTGGCGCAGGAGGAGATCCGCTATCAAGTGGGTGAAACGGGCGTTGCAGTGGTGACGATCAACGATTCGGAAGACAGCGCGGGAATTTTGCAAACGGGGCCAGATGGTTGCGTAACGGTGAACATTTCGGTGGCTGAACAAGTCGCTCGTACCCCCAATATTCCGATTGTGTTTACGACTCCCTTTGCGGCAAACAGCGTGACCGTACGAATTCGGGCACCGGGCGCATTGAGTTTGAATGGGACGGTGAGCTGTGATCGGTCGGTAGTGGACGCTTATCTCGATGCTGTTCGGAATGGCAACACGGATGCGGTGCCGCCGCGATATGTCCCTTGTGTCTTCAACTTGCGCGTCGTCAACGATCTAGGTCGGCCCGTTCGGGAAGTGGTGGTGTATCACGATGTGACGGGAACGGTTCCCGGACGAGTGACCTACGACCCCGCTTTTGGCAATTCTGGGATTACCAATGAGCAGGGCGAAGTTCAAGCCCGCGTGGAGTTTGCGACAGGAGGCAACTCGACGGTGACCTTCCGCATAGAGGGGAGCGATGTCACGTTCACATACACCCTCAACGCCGAATTGCCCGATCCGCCCGCGCTGAGTGACCTGACGCTGAATGGAACGACGACCTGTGATCGAAGTGCCGTCGATGCGTACCTTGAACAGATTGCGGCGGGGAATGTAAATGCAACGCCACCGCGCTTTATCCGATGCACTTTTTCGCTCCGCGTCATTGATGATCGGCGGCAAACGGTGAGCGGAGTGGTTATTTTCCACACCATCACGGGAACCGTTCCGGGGCCAGTGACCTACAACCCCGCCTTTGGCCCGTTTGGGATTACCAACGCTCAAGGCAGCAATACGGTACAGGTCGATTTCACGGTCGGCGGCAGTTCTACCATCACGTTCAATCTTGAGGGGGGGGGATCCTTCTCCTACACCTTGGATGCGGCGTTGCCAGTTCCGGAGCCGGGTGAGGGGCCGCCCCGTGATCCTTCTCGTCCGCCCTCGGTGGTTTTCACGGTGCCGCAGGATGGCGCACGGGATATTGATCCACGGGCACCCATCACCATCGGGTTTAGCGAACCGATTGATGTCAACACCTTTACTTTGGCCTCCATTGCCATCGTCGATACGACAAACAACGAAATTTTCCGCATGTCGGCCCCGGCGGTTCAGGGCAATGCAGGCAACGTGTTCCGCCTCGAACACTTGGGCAATGGCGAGTTCGTGTTGGGGCGGACATACCGCGTCACGATTTCGCCAGGGGTACGGGATTTGGATGGACAGACGCTGACCCAGCCGTTTGTGTTTTCCTTCACCATTGCGAACACCGATGACGAAAACGAACCGCCTTTTGTGGAGTTTTCGATTCCGATCGACGGCGATTCGGGGGTGAGTACGATTAGCAATATCGTCATTCGCTTTAGTGAATCCGTGGATCCGTTCACGATGAACCTCGGTTCAGTGCGCGTATTCCAGGTGACGGGAACGGGGGATGCGGTGTTCAACATGGGGGGCGTGGTCCCACTAGACGGCGATCTCAACCGCACCTTTGAAATCCAATTGCCCACCGCAACCGATCCCATTTCGGGCGAGACCTTTACCGTTCCCTTTGCGGCAGGCGGCACTTTCTCGGTCGTGGTGACCACTGCTGTACGCGACATTGCAGGGGCCAATCTGGATCAGCGAGACCGTCCGGGGAGTGATCCCAACAGCCCACGTCAATACCGTGCCACCTTCACCACCTCGGGTAGCCCGAATGTGGCGCGGCCGCCGTGTTTGGTGTTTAGCATTCCACAAGATGGATCGGTTGGGGTGGATGTGAGTGCGCAACCCGTCATCCGCTTTAGCAAGCCCATGGATCCGTTGACGGTGAATTTGGCCTCAGTGTCGATCACCACGAACGTTGGCGAAGTCTTCCCGATGGGGGGCGTATCCTCGGCGGGCGGGGTCAATGAGACCTTTATCGTATTGCACATTCCCGATGGTGCATTTGCTCGGGGGCAAACCTATCGTGTGCGCGTCTCGACGTCGGTGCGCGATCAAAATGGGGTGTCGCTCAATCCCAATCCCGATCCAATTCTCGACCCCAACTGTGTACCTTTCCGCTTGAATGCGGCAGGACTACCGTTCTTCGAGTTTACGACTTCGAGTGCAGGGGATCCCAACGCACCGCCGCAGGTGCTGTTCACAATTCCGCAGGACGGGGCGATTAACGTACCGGTCAACGCCAGCATCACCGTTCGTTTTGACAAGCCTATGGATCTCTTGACGGTGACGGAGACTTCCGTGGGGATCACTGAAATTACCGGCGACATCAATGCACCCACCTATGTCTTTGATGCTCCAGAGGTAAATGCAAACGGCGATACTTTTGTATTCAGTTTGTTGAATGACGCTTTATTGCGGCCTTTCCGTCGATACCGCGTCATCGTCACGAATTCGGTGCGCGATACTCTGGGGCAACCGCTTCCTCAACCCTATATCTTTGAGTTTACGACCACTCAAGATGCGCTTGGCCCCGTGTCGGCGGATCGGTTGCAGGCAAGCGATGTGGTGTGTAGCGCCGTCACACGAGCCTGTTCGTTGCGGCTGTTGGCGTTGAACTTACAGGGACGAGAGGTTCCCGTTTTACCGATTGATAGTCTGCCGATTCCCGGGGTGCTGATTTCCCATCAAACCGTGAGTGGGGCAACACCCCTCGTGGTGTACAACCCGGCATCGGGAGCATTTGGCTTAACCGGTATCACGGGGGAAACTTTTGTCATTTTGGACTTTAGTTCGGTCCCGCCGAGGAGTCGCGTGGTCGTGCGGTTCTCAAACTTGCTCCCCCACCGAGGTGAGACTGAAGTGATCTTTACCGCGCCGTAAAATTGCGTCTTTGAGATTATGTTTAACGACCCCGTCTTGTGCGGGGTTTTTTTATGCTTTTCAGCAAGCGCAGGTCTCGCTATGTTTCAAAGATGAATCACAATCTAATTCTCATCGGGCCCATGGGGGCAGGCAAAAGTACCTTGGGCAAGCGGTTAAGTCGGGCGCTGAAATGTTCTTTTGTGGACAGCGACCGTGAAATCGAACGGCGCGCCAATACCACTATTTCGCATCTCTTTGAACTGGAAGGCGAAAACGGCTTTCGGGAACGGGAAATGCGGGTCATTGCCGATTTATGTCGTCAACGGGGCATAGTGTTATCGACGGGCGGGGGCGCGATTTTACGGGAGGTCAATCGGACGGCATTACGTAACAGTGGAATTGTGGTGTATTTGCAGGTCTCGCTGGACGAACAGATGCGCCGTTTACAACGCGACACCCAACGTCCCCTGTTGCAGACGGACAATCCCCGTCAACGCCTCGAATCGTTGTCCCGCGAACGCGAGCCGCTTTACCAATCGACGGCTCATTGGGTCATTACCACGGATTATCGCCCTGCGGGGGTCGTGGTACGCCATATTCTTCGTCGTCTTCGCCAATACTGGAATGCTCCTTCATGTTGACGCTTACTGTTGATCTCGGTCCGCGCAGTTACCCCATCCACATTGGTCCGCAGCTTCTCGAACAGGCGCAATCGTGGTTGGCACCGCATTTTCGCGGCCAACAAATTTGTATCGTGACCAATCAGACGGTTGCGCCGCTTTACTTAAAAACGCTGCTCAATGCCCTTGATGGTTATCGCGTTTGTGAAGTCGTGTTACCCGATGGGGAGTCCTACAAAACCCTTGAATGGGTGAACCACATTTACGATGCCCTGTTGACCCATCGAGTCAGTCGCAACGGGACGGTAATTGCGCTTGGCGGGGGCGTGATTGGCGATATGGCGGGTTACGCCGCCGCGACCTATCAACGGGGAATCGACTTTGTGCAGATTCCCACCACGTTATTGGCGCAAGTCGATTCGTCGGTGGGAGGCAAAACGGGGGTCAATCATCCGTTGGGGAAGAACATGATTGGCGCTTTTCACCAGCCGCGCTGTGTATTGGCGGACACGGATACGCTGAAGACATTGCCCGAACGCGAGTTAAGTGCGGGACTGGCGGAGGTCGTGAAATACGCACTTATTCGCGATGCCGACTTTTTTTATTGGCTGGATCAACACTTAGCCGCATTACTGACCCTGGACGCGGATGCGTTAATGGCGGCGATTGCGCGGTCTTGTCGTCACAAAGCGGCGGTGGTGGCGGCGGATGAACGAGAAACGGGCGAGCGAGCGCTATTAAATCTCGGTCACACCTTTGGTCACGCCATCGAAACGGCGATGGGCTACGGCGAATGGCTCCACGGGGAAGCCGTTGCGGCGGGGATGATGTTGGCGGCAAAGCTATCGGCGCGGCGGGGATGGCTAACGGCGGCGTCGGTGCAACAGTTAGAGGCATGGTTGCAGCGGGCGGGATTGCCGACGGTGGCGCCGAAGCTGACGCGCAAACAGTGGCGTGAACTTATGGCGGTGGACAAGAAAAATCACGATGGCCAGTTGCGATTGGTGTTATTGCGCGCACTTGGTCAGGGCGTGATTTGGGCAGTTGACGACGATGATGCGCTCAATGCCATACTCGATGCGGCCCATCAAGGGTAACGCAGCCAAGATATTTTTCTATAAATCAAAGGGTTAGCATGGGGCTAAACTTCAGATAAACTGCACTGTGCGTTTATCATATCAATAAGTGCTGTTGCTCAATGCAGAACCCGAACTTGACTACTGATTTCCCAAAGAAGTTCCTTCAAATTGGCAGGGTTTTATTGTCAAGTGCGGAAAGACGCAGGTAAATTGATGCGCTTTTGTGCGATGTAGCATTCTCATAAAACTATTTTCTCGATTAAACGCGCCCTCGTTTTGCAACAAACCATAACGAAAGCGGCACGTCACTACGGAGCACGCCATGTCTCAAGGGCTCTATCACCCTGATTTTGAACGCGATAACTGTGGATTTGGGCTACTGGCCCAGATGGACGACCAACCGAGTCACTGGCTCGTACAAACCGCAATTAGTTCGCTTGGCCGACTAACTCACCGAGGCGCGGTCGCTGCGGACGGCAAGTCTGGAGATGGTTGCGGACTGCTTTTTAAGAAACCCGAGGCGTTTCTCCGCGCCCTCGCCACCGAAAATCACTTTAGCTTGAACCCGTTATTTGGCGTGGGCATGGTGTTTTTGTGCCGCGATTCGGCGGTTGCCGAGGTTGCCCGCCAGACGGTCAATCGCGAATTACAGCGTCAAGGGTTGCAGGTGGCGGGATGGCGTGTGGTTCCCACGGACGACAGTGCATGTGGTGACGAATCGCGTCAGAGTCTGCCCCAAATCGAACAAGTTTTCGTCAACGCGCCCGCGACCATCAGTGAAGCCGACTTCGAGCGACATCTGTTTATTGCACGACGACGGTCTGAAAATGCGTTGATCAGTGATAAAGCGTTCTACATCCCCACGCTGTCTTGTCGGGTGTTGAGCTACAAGGGGTTGGTGATGCCTGACTATCTACCGATCTTCTATCCCGACTTAGCAGATAAGCGATTAACTTCTTCTATCTGCTTGTTCCACCAGCGGTTTTCGACGAATACGCTCCCGCAATGGCCATTAGCGCAGCCGTTTCGTTATTTAGCGCACAACGGTGAAATCAACACGATCTGCGGCAATCGAAATTGGGCGATTGCTCGTGGAAATAAGTTTTCAACGCCGCTGATTCCAGAAATGGAGAGCATTCTGCCCCTCGTCAATTTGACCGGATCAGATTCGAGTAGCCTGGACAACATGTTAGAGGTTCTGCTTGCGGGGGGGATGGATGTCTTTCGGGCGATGCGGATGCTGATTCCGCCCGCGTGGCAGAACGTCGAAAGTATGGATCCGGATTTACGGGCCTTTTACGAGTACCATTCGATGCACATCGAGCCGTGGGATGGTCCGGCGGGCATCGTGTTGACGGACGGTCGTTATGCCGCAGGGGTATTAGATCGCAATGGTTTAAGACCAGCACGCTATTTCGTCACGCAAGATCGACATTTTACGCTGGCTTCAGAAATTGGGGTGTGGGACATCGACCCTTCCCAGATCATTCAGAAAGGCCGTCTAAAGCCGGGGGAAATGTTGGCTGTAGATACCTTGACGGGCAAGCTCTTAACGCCTTCAGACATCGATGCAGATCTGAAAAGTCGTCACCCTTACCGTCGTTGGCTCAACAACAATCGCTATCGTTTAGGCGAACTTTTTGGCGAGGAACCGTGTTCTGAAGTGCCCAGCGACAGCCTTTTAGAATACGAAAAAATGTTCGGCGTGAGCTTTGAGGAACGCGACCAAGTGTTGCGTCCACTGGCGGAAAGTGCCCAGGAAGCGGTGGGTTCGATGGGCGATGATGCGCCATTTGCCGTGTTATCTGAACGTCCCCGCGCGATCTACGATTATTTCCGTCAGCAATTCGCACAGGTGACTAATCCGCCGATTGACCCTTTACGGGAAGCGATTGTGATGTCGTTAGAGACCTGTTTAGGGGCGGAATGCAACATGTTTGAGGAGCGAGCGGAGTATGCGCATCGACTAACCGCCGTTTCACCCGTGCTAACAGAAGGTCGATTTGAGTTTCTGTTAAAGCAAAAAGACTTTACCCACCGTATTCTGAATCTGCACTATGCGCCTTCGGAAAGTTTGCAGAAAGCCTTAACTCGGCTTTGCGATGAAGCAGTTGCGGCGGTTAGAGCGGGCGTAAAATTCGTTGTGATTTCGGATAAAGGGCTGAATCGAGACAAAATTCCCGTGTCGGCGCTTTTGGCGACGGGGGCAATTCATCACCATCTTATTCATCACGGCTTGCGTTGCGAGACGAATCTCGTGGTAGAAACGGCTTCTGCAAGAGATCCCCATCAGATTGCTGTGCTGATCGGTTATGGTGCCACATTGGTTTATCCTTATATGGCATATTGGACGCTATTCGATCTTCTGAAGACTGGGGAAATTGTCGGTAAAACCAAGGCAGCCGTCGTCGATGATTATCGGAAAGGCATTAATAAAGGGCTATTTAAGATCATGTCGAAGATGGGAATTTCGACGATCAACAGCTATCGAGGTGCCCAACTCTTTGAAATTGTGGGGCTTCATCAGGAAGTGGTGAGCTTATGTTTCAAAGGCACGACCAGTCGCGTGCAGGGGGCCAACTTCCACGATCTGGAATCTGAACAGTTGCAACTGGCGAAGTTGGCGTTTAATCGTCGTCAGCAGCGTGCTCAGGGGGGATTGTTGAAGTACATCCATGATGGCGAGTACCACGCCTACAATCCCGATGTCGTGCAGACATTACAGACCGCCGTTAACACAGGAGATTACGCCGAGTTTCAGAAGTATTCGGCGTTGGTCAATAGTCGTCCTACAGCAACGTTGCGAGATTTATTGGCGCTCCGAACCGATTTACCGTCGATTCCGATTGAAGAAGTCGAACCCATCGAAGCCATTCTGAAGCGATTTGATTCAGCGGGAATGTCGTTGGGGGCCTTATCCCCCGAAGCCCATGAATCTCTGGCCGAAGCGATGAATATGTTGGGCGGACGTTCTAATTCGGGTGAGGGTGGGGAAGATCCGATCCGCTACGGCACCGTAAAATCCTCTAAAATCAAGCAGATCGCATCGGGTCGCTTTGGAGTTACCCCTCATTATTTGGTCAATGCAGAAGTTTTGCAGATTAAAGTGGCACAGGGTGCGAAGCCGGGCGAGGGAGGGCAACTTCCTGGGCACAAAGTCAATGAGATGATTGCGCGGTTGCGGTATTCACGCCCTGGGGTGGCGTTAATCAGTCCGCCGCCCCATCACGACATCTACTCGATTGAAGATTTAGCGCAGTTGATTTTTGATCTGAAGCAAGTGAATCCACAGGCGCTTGTGTCTGTAAAACTCGTTGCAGAAGCGGGGGTGGGGACGATTGCGGCGGGGGTAGCGAAGGCCTATGCGGATCTCATTACCATCTCGGGTTATGACGGCGGGACAGGTGCAAGTCCGCTTACGTCTGTGAAATATGCGGGAAGTCCGTGGGAGCTGGGGTTAACCGAGACCCATCAGGTACTGCGTCGCAACAATTTGCGCGAAAAAGTGCGATTACAAACCGATGGAGGACTGAAAACCGGGCTGGATGTCATCAAAGCCGCCATTTTGGGGGCAGAGAGCTTTGGTTTCGGAACGGCCCCGATGGTCGCGTTGGGATGTAAATTCCTGCGCATTTGCCATTTGAACAACTGCGCGACGGGCGTTGCGACCCAAAATAATGTTTTGCGATTAAATCATTACAAAGGAACAGCACAGAAGGTAATTCATTACTTTCGGTTTGTTGCTCAGGAAACACGGGAATTATTGGCAAAATTGGGCGTTCGTCGCTTAGAAGACCTGATTGGTCGCACAGATTTATTTGAAGTCTTACCTGGTAAGACGACGAAGCAACAGCGCCTCGATTTCAGTGCGATTCTTTCAAATGCGGGGGTTTCTGAGGATGCGCCGCGTTGTTGTACTTCACCCACTAATGCGCCTTTTGATAAAGGAGAGTTGGCCGAAAAAATGGTTTTAGACGCTCTCCCTGCGATTGAAGCGAAAACGGGGGGACAGTTTGCCTACACGGTTCAAAATATCCATCGTTCAATTGGCGCTCGGTTATCGGGGGAAATTGCGAAGCGTTACGGAAACCACGGTATGAATGAAACGCCGATCAATCTTCGCCTTACGGGGACGGTAGGTCAGAGTTTTGGGGTATGGAATGCGGGGGGACTGCATCTTTACCTTGAAGGCGACGCGAATGATTATGTGGGTAAAGGGATGGCTGGAGGAAAACTCGTCATTTATCCACCAGAGACGGCAAAATACCAAAGTAAGGACGCGCCCATTATCGGTAATACCTGTCTATATGGAGCCACAGGCGGTAAGTTATTTGCGGCAGGTCGAGCGGGAGAACGCTTTGCAGTCAGGAATTCAGGGGCGTTAACGGTGGTAGAAGGCGTGGGTGACCATGCGTGCGAATACATGACTGGCGGCGTTGTTGCTGTATTGGGGGAAACAGGCCTCAATTTTGGTGCGGGAATGACGGGCGGATTTGCTTTTGTTTTAGATGAATATCATCAATTTTACGATCGTTGTAACCATGAATTGGTCGATATGCACCGAATCGCGACCGAACGGATGGCGCCTCAACGAAATTACTTACTGCACCTGATTGAAGAGTTTTGTACAGAAACCCATAGCGCTTGGGGACATGCAATTCTTCAGGATTTCCGCTACTACGCAAGTAAGTTTTGGTTGATCAAACCCAAAGCGGCGGAGTTAGATTCCTTACTTGATACCTTGCGGGAGGCTGCATAAATGTCTAAAGCCAAGCCGATGTTATTTATTGATCTTGACCGTCAAGATCCCGCAAAAAAACCTGCTTTGGCGCGAGCCAAGGAATTTCGCGAAATTTATGGACAATTCGATGAAAGTAGCGCAGCGGCTCAGGCGGGGCGCTGTTTACACTGTGGAAATCCTTACTGTGAATGGAAATGTCCTGTTCACAATTACATTCCCAATTGGCTACAGCTCATCAACGAAGGTAACCTTTTCGCAGCGGCAGAACTTTCTCATCAGACCAATTCCTTACCAGAAGTGTGCGGGCGGGTTTGTCCGCAAGATCGGTTGTGTGAAGGCGCGTGTACCTTAAATGATGGGTTTGGTGCTGTTACGATTGGTTCCATCGAAAAGTATATTACGGACGAGGCCCTAAAACAGGGGTGGCGTCCTGACTTATCCCATGTTGTTTCGACGGGTAAGAAAGTTGCGGTAG
Source organism: uncultured Candidatus Competibacteraceae bacterium (assembly GCA_964613675.1). Classification (GTDB taxonomy): domain Bacteria; phylum Pseudomonadota; class Gammaproteobacteria; order Competibacterales; family Competibacteraceae; genus DAIUCA01. The sequence continues at coordinate 4,880 of CAZTIH010000049.1, read as the reverse complement.
TGGGGGCGGGACCGGCAGGTTTAGGTTGCGCAGATATTTTAGTAAGAAATGGCGTAAAACCCGTTGTGTTTGATCGTTATGCGCAAATTGGGGGTCTCCTTACTTTTGGAATTCCACCCTTTAAGTTGGAAAAAGAAGTGATTCAGACGCGAAGAGAAATCATGGAAGAAATGGGGATCGAATTTCGGTTAAATACAACCGTCGGCGTAGATATTCCCTTCCAACAGCTTATTGATGACTATGATGCGGTTTTTTTAGGAATGGGAACCTATAATGCTATGAAAGGCGGTTTTCCAGGGGAAGACTTGCCTGGTGTTTACGAAGCCTTACCTTTCCTGATTTCCAATATCAACCGTCTATTATCGCTGGAAAAAGACCTTTCTGAGTTCATCGATATGAAAGACCAGCGTGTCGTCGTACTGGGAGGGGGAGATACGGCGATGGATTGTAATCGTACTTCTATTCGCCAAGGGGCAAAATCGGTCACTTGTGCTTACCGCCGTGATGAAGAAAACATGCCGGGATCCAAAAAAGAGGTGGCTAATGCGAAAGAGGAGGGTGTGCAGTTTTTATGGAATCGACAGCCCATTGCCATTGTTGGTAAGGATCGCGTAGAAGGTGTGAAAACGGTTACGACTCGTTTGGGGGAACCCGATAGTCGAGGTCGGCGCAGTCCAGAAGTGATCCCCGGTTCTGAAGACATCATTCCCGCTGATCGCGTGTTAATTGCCTTTGGTTTTCGTCCCAATCCGCAGCCGTGGTTCACGGACTTTCAGATAGAAACGGATGATCGAGGACGTATTAAGACCCGTCCAGAACGCAAGTTTCAGACAACAAATCCGAAGGTATTTGCGGGTGGGGACATGGTGCGCGGCTCCGATTTAGTCGTGACAGCGATTTTTGAAGGTCGTGAAGCTGCCAACGGCATTTTGGATTATCTGGAAGTCTAGAAAATGCGTAATAGAATCCTCAGCTTGTCATTATTACTGCTGGGAAGTGGCTGTAGCAGTTTTACGCCATTGACCGTGGGTGAGCTGGCACGTCGGCATCAAGCGGGTGAATCTTCAGAAGCACTTATTGCGTCAATAGAACAGTCTGGAACGCGCTATTTCTTGCGTTCAGAACAGCGGGTTGCGTTGAATAATCGGCTGCCCGAAGAGGTGTTGGCGGCGATGCAGCCCGGTGGTACGCCCACAGTGGATGCGGTATTTTTTGATGATGATTATTGGTACGGCAACTGTGAAACGGCGTCTTTGGATGCGCTGAGCTTGGCGTGTGAACCGCAATTCGCCCAACTAATTAAGCAACTGCAATGGCCAATGCCTTGAAAAACCAACGTTTTTTGCGAGCACTGCGCAAACAACCCGTCGATTGCACCCCCGTTTGGTTAATGCGCCAAGCGGGGCGTTATTTGCCGGAATATCGCGAGACCCGTCAGCGTGCGGGGGATTTCATGACGCTTTGCCAGACCCCCGAATTGGCTTGTGAAGTGACTTTGCAGCCCTTGGCGCGGTTTCCACTCGATGCGGCTATTCTGTTTTCAGATATTCTGACGGTGCCCGATGCCCTTGGGTTAGGACTCTTTTTTGCGGAAGGGGAAGGGCCACGCTTCAGACATCCTATTCGTTCTGAAAAAGAAATCTCCCGACTTTTTCTCGTCGATCCAGAACAAGAATTGCGTTATGTCATGGATGCGGTGCGGCTCATTCGGCGGGAACTCGATGATCGCGTGCCGTTGATTGGTTTTGCGGGAAGTCCTTGGACATTGGCGACTTACGCTGTTGAGGGAGGGTCGAGTAAAGATTTTAGTAAAATCAAAGGGTTAATGTACGACCAACCAGTACTCATGCACCGTTTGTTAGACAATTTTGCGTCGAATGTGACGGCCTATCTCAACGGACAAATTCAAGCTGGCGCACAGGCGGTGATGATTTTTGATACATGGGGTGGCGTACTGCGTCCATCGGATTATCTTGAATTTTCATTGGCTTACATGAAGCAGATTGTTGAAGGCCTGATCCGCGAGCAAAATGGCGAGTCGGTTCCGAGCATCCTGTTTACAAAGAATGGGGGACAGTGGCTAGAACAGATTGCAGAAAGTGGTGCTGATGCGTTAGGCATTGATTGGACAACGGATTTACGGGAGGCGCGGCGACGGGTCGGTGAAAAAGTCGCTTTGCAGGGGAATCTCGATCCGAGTCTGTTATTTGCCAATCCAGCACGCATTCGCCAAGGCGTTGCAGAAGTTCTGAACAGTTTTGGTCATGGACCTGGACATGTTTTTAATCTAGGTCATGGCATTCAACCAGGGGTTCCTCCAGAAAATGTGTCCGTATTGGTAGAAACGGTTCACGCGTTGAGTTGCGTTCCCGCTTGAATTTTCAGACCCCTAGAAGAGATCAGATGTGTTAAAAATGAGCGGTTACAGAACTATTCTGCATCGCTTTATTAAAGAACCTGAGATGGCAAATATCATGAATCCGAAAGACGAACTCGTTCGCCACTTGCATTTTTTGAGAAATTACAACTTGAACGATTCCCATAGTGGGATTGGGTCGGTGCGTTTCGGTAACCGTTTGTGGATTACGCCGCGTCATGCCAGCGCCGAAACTTTGGCCGCTGGCGATCTTCTCGATGGAGATTTGAGCGGCACCGTGGAGGGATTGGCTCCAATGACGACCCCTCTTCATCAAATAGTTTACAAGCAAAACAATGATTTACATGCGCTTTTGCAGAGTCATGGGCCTTACACCGTCGCGATGACCTTGGATGCGGGGGAGTTTAATCCGGCCCAAATGGCGGGTTCGGGTTTGAGTCGCGTCCCCGTGTTGACTATTCCCCCCGAACGGTTTGAGCGCGAGGCTGGCAATGCTCTAGCCGAGGTTTTGGGACGGCAACCCATCGCGGTTGTGCGGGGCCATGGCGTGTTTGCAGCGGCGGCAACGGTCGAATTGGCCTATCGCTGGACGACGGCGCTTGAACACGCCGCGCATACTGCGTTCATTGCTAAACTCGCGGGAAAGTTGTAAATCACTGATTTTTAAGTGATTTCTACCATCTCAAAATCTTCTTTCCCCACGCCACACTCCGGGCATCGCCAATCGTCGGGGATATCCGCCCAGCGCGTGCCAGGTTTGATGCCATCCTCTGGCCAACCTGCTTCCTCTTCGTAAACCCACCCGCAGACCAAACACACATAGCTTTTAAAAGGTTCGTCGTTCATATGACACCTCGTGAATTATTGAAGCAAAAAAGTAAGGGATTGTACGCAATTACCGCCGAACAGACGGGAAAAACGCTTGTGGATGCTGTCAAGGCAGTGCTCATCGGCGGTGCATCGGTTATACAGTACAGAAATAAACAAGCCAATTCGATGATTCGTTGGCGAGATGCAGAAGCGCTGTGCAGATTATGCGAAGAATTTGGGACATTATTCATCGTGAATGATGATGTGGAATTAGCAGCGGCCCTGGGATGCAGTGTGCATTTGGGGAGAGAAGATGGCGAAATCGCGACGGCAAGAACACGGTTAGGTCAGGAAATCCTCATAGGTGCCTCGTGTTATAACGAATTATCAATTGCTCAAGCCGCTATCCATGCTAAGGCGGATTATGTGGCTTTTGGCAGCATTTTTCCTTCAAATGTCAAGCCTAATGCAGTAAATGCACCTATTTCCTTACTGAATCGCGCTAAACAAGAATTAAAAGTACCCATTGTCGCAATTGGCGGAATTACCCCTCAAAATGGCAAGCAAGTGGTGGACGCGGGGGCAGATTTTTTGGCGGTAATTAGTGGTTTATTTATGGACAGTGATCCGAAAAATATTGAAATGAGAGCAAAATCTTACTGTATGCTCTTTTAAGCCACAAATATTAATCAAGGTCTAATGTAATGAATCGTTCCAGTGAACTGTTTATCGAAGCGCAAAAACATATTGCTGGGGGAGTTAATTCTCCGGTACGTGCATTTAAAGGCGTTGGTGGTGATCCGATCTTTTTTGTAAGAGCAGAAGGTGCATACCTGTTTGACGAAGATGGTAAGGAATATATCGATTTTGTAGGATCTTGGGGTCCAATGATTGCAGGTCATGCTCACCCTGAGGTCATCGCCGCAGTCCAATCGGCTGCCGCTCAAGGCATGAGTTTTGGCGCACCGACCGCGATTGAAACCCAAATGGCCCAGCGAGTGAAGGAATTTATCCCCTCTATTGAACTCATCCGCTTTTGTAGTTCAGGTACGGAAGCAGCGATGAGTGCCTTACGGTTAGCGCGAGGTTATACCAATCGCCCTAAAATTGTGAAATTTGAGGGTTGTTACCATGGACACTCCGATAGCTTACTCGTCAAGGCGGGAAGTGGTGCCTTGACCTTGGGAATTCCAACTTCTCCCGGGGTTTTACCCGAACTCGTTGCACAGACGATCGTCCTTCCTTTTAATGATCTCGATGCCGTACGCGAGACCTTCAAGGGAATAGGGCACGAAATCGCCTGTATAATGGTCGAGCCAGTTGCAGGAAATATGAATTGCATTCCACCAAAATCGGGTTTTTTACAGGGTTTGCGGGAAATTTGCACAGAGTATGGAAGTTTATTGATTTTTGATGAAGTAATGACAGGGTTTCGCGTTGCCTTAGGGGGCGCACAGGAGCTATACGGCATTACCCCAGATATGACGGCATTGGGTAAGGTCATCGGTGCAGGTATGCCCGTCGCGGCATTTGGGGGTAAACGGGAGGTGATGGAGTATCTCGCACCTTTGGGACCTGTTTATCAGGCAGGAACCTTATCGGGAAACCCGGTAGCGATGGCCGCTGGATTGGCCAATCTCGCCATCATTTCCAAACCCGCCTTTTTTGAAGAATTAACCCGAAAAACGGCTGA
>CAZTIH010000048.1:12596-16803 GCA_964613675.1 uncultured Candidatus Competibacteraceae bacterium | reverse complement strand
CCATCACCTACGCTATTCTTCCCATCTCGGCTTTTTCAGAAGACATAGAGATTACTGATGAAGCTGTGCAAGCGCATTATGAAGAGCATGCTCCCCGTTATTTGCGTCCTGAACGCGCTAAGCTCGCTTATATTCGTCTCGATCTAAATGAGTTGGCTCAACAAGTCGAGATTTCCGACGCGCAACTGCAACAAGAGTACGAACGCCAAAAAGATCTCTATCGCCAACCTGAGGAGCGGCGGGCTTCCCATGTGTTTTTGCAGACATCAACAGAATTTTCTGTGACCGATGCCGAAACAAAATTAGCTGAGTTAAAACAACGAATTAACGATGGATTGCTTTCCTTTGAGCAAGCAATGGCCGAAATCAACGAGCATTCACAGGGCGAAGCGAACGATTTAGGGTGGCTGTCACGGGACACTTTGGATGAAGACTTCAGTACGGCCCTATTCGCAATGTCTGAAGCTAACTTAATAAGTGATCCTGTCGTAACCTCCGAAGGCGTTCATCTTATTTATCTGCAAGAGATTCGTGCCGAAGAAGCTAAGCCTTTTGAGGAAGTTGCTGATGAATTGCGTTCGACCTTGCAGCTTGCCGAAGCAGAGGAGCGCTTTCAGCGTTCTGCTGAACAATTGCAGACGCTTTCCTTTGAGCAATCAGATTCATTAGATGGCGTTTCAATGGAGGTTGATTTACCCATTGAAACTACCGATTGGGTCACGGCGACGAGTTTCAATGGCATCATGACCCACCGCGAAGTGCGAGATCTCGTGTTTACCGCGCCTCTATTAGCAGGACAAAACAGCGATTTACTCGAAATTTCAAGCACACAAGCGTTGGTATTTCGTGTTATCGAACACGAATTGCCCACTCGCCGTGAATTTGAGGAAGTGGTTGACGAAATTCGAGTCGAGTTGCAACAAGCCGAGGCCAGATCCCGCGCAGAATCTGCCGCTGCCGAAATTATCACTCAGCTCCGCGATTCTGAAGCACTCGATTGGGAAACCTTAATTCATCAAAGCGGAGGGCAAAGTTTTGAGACGCGAGAAGTTACGCGTCGGTCTGCGGCCATCGCTCCCGATATCTTAAGCGCTGCTTTTCGCGTTCCGACGCCTCCACTAGAACAGGCGGTGTTAGTTCATTTCGCCCAATCTAATGGGGATCAAATCATTTTAGCGGTGTCGGCAGTGGAAACGCCCGAACCTTCAGACATCACAGCAGACATCTTACGGGCTCAGTCGGTACAACGCGGTCAAACCGAGTGGTCAGCTTTCATCGCCACGCAGCGGGAGCAGTTGCGAGTTAAGACTTTTCCCGAACGTATGTTGAATTAAATAGATCAGAACGTGTTGGAGACGACGTTTATTGACGTCGCCAGCGCGTTTCTCCCGCTGCATCCTCCAGAATGATGCCTAAATCCGTAAGTTGTTGACGCAATTCGTCGGCCCGCGCCCAATTTTTGGTTTTTCGGGCCTGCTGTCTCTCGGCAATTAATGCTTCGATATGGGTATCCTCAGAATCTGAGGTATGTCCCGTTCCCTTCAAAACTTCGTCGGGTGAGTATTCCAATAGACCCAATATATTTCCTAGAAATTTCAATGTGTTGGCCCATTCTAGGCGCTGAAGTTTATCTTTTTCACTATTTAACTCCCGCACTACACTAAATAGCACCGCAATCGCTTCTGGGGTGTTGAAATCATCGTTAAGCGCCTTGTAGAACGCTTGCAACGAGGCTTCATGTTTAGCTGCGAAGTCAGTCATGGTGTTGGGTGCGTCCCACAACGCAAGATAAAGTCGGTTAAGCGCTGTTTTTGCGTTTTCCAGATTCTCTTGGCTGTAATTAAGCGGTTTGCGATAGTGACTGCTCAAAATAAAGAAGCGAATTACCTCACCCGAGTAATGCTTCAGAACTTCTCTTAATGTGAAAAAGTTGCCCAGTGACTTGGACATTTTCTCGTTATTGATCTGCACAAAACCGTTGTGTAACCAATAGTTTACATACTTGCAGTCGTGCGCTGCTTCACTTTGTGCGATTTCATTTTCATGATGAGGAAATTGCAGATCTAAACCGCCACCGTGAATATCAAAATGCGGCCCGAACTGTTCAAAACTCATTGCAGAACACTCGATGTGCCAGCCCGGACGTCCAAGTCCCCAAGGGCTTTCCCACGCCGGTTCATCGGGTTTCGCCGCCTTCCACAACACGAAATCCAATGGATCGCGTTTAGATTCGTCCACTTCTACACGGGCACCACTTTGTAAATCTGCCAATGATTTTCCCGACAGTTTTCCGTATTCCGCAAACTGTCGAACGGCGTAATAGACATCACCATTATCTGCAAGATAGGCATAACCTTTTGCGATTAATGTCTCGATGAAAGTAATCATGAGTGGAATGGCTTCCGTCGCCTTGGGTTCATAAGTGGGCCGTTCCACCTGCAACGCACGTTCATCTTCGTGCATCGCTTCGATAAATCGCGTCGTTAAGGCTTGCCACGATTCTTGGTTTTCATGGGCGCGTTTGATGATTTTATCGTCAATATCGGTCACATTGCGCACATAATTCACTTGATAACCAAGATGTCGCAAATATCGAACCAGCGCATCGAATACCACGAGCACCCGTCCATGCCCGATATGACAGTAGTCGTACACCGTCATGCCACAAACATACATGTCCACATGGGGGGGGTGGCGTGGTTGAAACACCTCGATTTTTCGCGTCAAACTGTTATACAAGTGCAACATCTGTAAATCCTCTTCTTAATCTCGCAAATCGACCCGAAGGCCCCTTAATGAATCGTTTATTGCTCGCCAGTGTTGGCCTCCTTTCCGCATTTACACACCCAACCGTCGGCGGGGCAGCCGAAGTGCAGGTTGTGATGGCGACCAATTTGGGCAAAATTACGCTGGCATTGGATGAAGCGAAAGCCCCAAAAACCGTCGAAAATTTTCTGAATTATGTTCGTAGCGGACATTACAATGGCACGATTTTTCATCGCGTCATCGACGGCTTTATGATCCAAGGCGGAGGTTTTACGGCAGATTTGGCTCAAAAATCGACCCGTCCTCCTATCGAAAATGAGGCTGCCAATGGGCTCAAAAATGTGCGCGGGACCATTGCAATGGCACGGACTAATGATCCGCATTCTGCCACCGCGCAGTTTTTCATCAATGTCGTCGATAATACGATGCTCGATTTTCGGGCACCTCAAGGCCAAGGTTGGGGATATGCAGTGTTTGGGCGCGTGATTGAGGGAATGGAGGTTGTCGATCAGATTCGTAAGGTGCAGACGGGATCAGGGGGGCCTTTTCGCCAAGATGTGCCCCAAGAAGCGGTCGTGATTGAGAGCATGAGCGTGGTTGGAGAGTAAAAACTTTGATGCTCATCGTATCGTTCTGACGTGTTTGCGTTTGCTGCTGACATTCATTTGTGCGACGAAAATTCGGGAAAAACAGCGCTTTTTGTCGATTTTTTGCGTCACCAAGCGCCTAAAGCTACGGCGCTTTATTTACTGGGAGACCTGTTTGATGCGTGGATCGGCGACGACGATGATTGCCCGTTAGCCAAACACATCGCGACCGAATTGCATCAGCTTTCCCATCAAACTGCCCTCTTTTTTATGGCGGGAAATCGGGATTTTTTGTTGGGTACGGCATACGCAAACCGTTGTGGTATGACGATTATTCATCAGGATTATCAATGGCTTAGCTTGTATGGGATGCCGACCCTGTTAAGTCACGGCGACATTTTCTGCACGCGAGACGTGGCCTATCAGACTTGGCGTCAGCAGACAAGGCAGAAGGTATGGCAACAGTCCGTGCTCGCTCAAACATTAGCGGCGCGACGTCAGTTTGCTGCCAAGTTGCGGCAAGACAGCCAACAGCATTACACCATTTCCTCAGATCAATTCCCCGAACAGTTCGCTGTCGATGAGTTGGCGATTGCCCAGTGTTTACAGCAATATCAAGCGGTTCAATTGATTCATGGCCACACTCACCGCCCCGGACATTACCCACTCGCGAACGGACTTTGGCGTTGGGAATTGGGAAGTTGGGACGATCAACCTGCGGTGTTGTGGGTAACGGAGCATCTTACTCAACTGTGTAATCCGCTGGATGGGAAGCCGTTTAACGAGACGCCTTAGCCTCCTTCAACGCCGAAATCACTTGCCAACGAAGATCCGTTAACGACGGCTTTGATTGT
>CAZTIH010000048.1:0-12586 GCA_964613675.1 uncultured Candidatus Competibacteraceae bacterium | reverse complement strand
GAATGGCAACGGTCGGCACAGCATTTGGGCCTTCATCCCGACGCGCAGGGTTAAGAATCCGCTCCCGACGCCCTGTGCCGCTTTTGCAGAGAAAAAAGCCATTGTCGAACCGCCTAGTAAATCGGCTAATCCATCTGCTAATGCGTCACTCACTTGGGCATAAATTAAGTTATGAACGACAGCGCTAATTAAACTAATGGATTCCAACAAACCCGGTCGCCCGCCGTAAATCGTCGCGATTTCGCGTACCAATACGACATTTCGCCAAAGTGTTAAAACCGTATCTAATACGGCTAACGGGCTAACCACGACGAGTAATGCAGTCTCCCGCGCATGACGAGAAATTGCCCGTTTTGCGCGTTGATCCAAAGGCGCTAATTGACGATCCAATGAAAGGTAAATGGCATCATCGCGATCATTCGATAACGCTTTGATTTCGATGTCTTTTCGGTGTTGGTAGAGCTGGGCAATTTCCGTTGCGATGCCCCCGCCTGCTTCATAATCTTGACTATTTTTGAGGGCCTCACCGCGTTTTTGTAAATCGGAAATTTGGCGTAAATGGCGTAATTCGTTAACTGCTTTTAGCGTCATGCCTAAAGCCACACCGATTACGCCGACTAATAAAACGGTTCCAATGCTCCCTAATACCCAATTCGTTGCAAGTAATTGGCTAATAAATCGCGTACTTTCGACTAGGGCACTGAATAACCAAAGCGCCGCTAATCCGGCAACCAACCACGGCCATAAAGGGGGGGTAGCAGGTGGTAATTCAGCTACCCGTTCGGCAGTCTCTTCTGGGGAATCAGATTCTGAAGTGGGGTCTGGATCGACAACGGCGGTTTCACTTTCCACGACAATAGGCATAGAAACAGGGGATTCCAGTGGGGGGGAATCTTCGGTTTCAATGACAATGGGTTTCTGATAGCTCATCTCAAATAATCTCCAATAAGAAAATGAATCGCTTTCTCAAAATTGAGCTGCGGCAACTGGCTGTGTTTGGCCATCCGCGGCGGGCGGAAGTCGGTAAATTGGAACCGCTCGGTTTTCCAGTCCTCCGACGACAGCAGCTCCGCCGGTACCTCCCCCGGAAACAATGATAAATCCTTGTCTCCTCCTACCGGCAATCCCTTAATCACCGAAATCTCCCGTCCCTGATACTGCGCTTTGGCATCCTGAGTACAGCGCACCGACGCTAATGCCATCACATCCGTCTTCACGCCTTCAAAGTGCATTTCGGTTTGGGGTTGTTTCAGAACCAGTCGGAGCAGACGTTCCATATTGCCGATTTGATTGCGTGTCACATGATCGCCCTTAGTTGCCGCAAACAGCACGCGGTCGATTTTATGGCCCGTGAACAGATTAAGTAGATTAAATAAGCTATTTTTGCCGTAACGGAAGTTCTGTAGAACCAAATCGAGAGATTGACTCATGTCATCAAAGACATATTTGCCGCGATTTAAGACGCTTAACAGATCAACTAGTAAGATTTGGCGATTAAATTGCCCAAAATGTTCACTGTAGAATTTTCTGACTACATGCTGTTTGTAATACTCGTAACGGCGCTTTAGGGTTGCGTAACCACTGTCGGCAGGCGGATCGTCCAGTACTTCTAACATTGGGCAAAAATCCAACATTGGTGCATTCGCCAAATCGCCCGGCATGATGAATCGCCCGGGCTGTAACAGACTTAAACCATGTTCTGCTTTACATCGCTTCAGAAATTGGGCGTAAAGCTGTCCGGCCTGCTTCAGATGGGGGTCGTCGATGGGTTTTTGCCAATCTTGCTCTTGGACAAATGCACGCCATTCCGCCGCTAACTCATTGCGCGGATAGGCGTTATTGAGATCCATACTCCGTTGCGACCACTCCTCAAAAGTCCAATTTAATAGCGCCAAATCCAACAACCATTCGCCGGGATAGTCGATGATGTCGATATGCAACAAAGCATCGGTTTGCAGATAGCCCAACATCCCCGATTGTGGATAGCGCACCGCTAACTTGATCGTACTAATTTGACTGGTGGGCGTCGGCCAGCGCGAGGGTTCGCTGAATAATCCCTCGATGGCACCGTGATAATTAAATGCGGGAATCTGCAAATCGGTTTGGGGAACGATTTTAGCACCGTATTTCGCCCCATAACCGTGCAAGATTTGGTAAATCAGCGCCATGATAAATACCGTTTTACCGCTCCGACTCAGCCCTGTTACCGCAATTTTGAGATTTGATTGCGTTAAGTTTTCCGTCAAATTGCCCAATGTTTGGGACGCTGCTTGCGTCGTTTGGTTAAACCAATTCATGCGAAATATTACTCCCTTGGCGAGACGGCAAGTTGGGCAGGCCGTTCACCGATTTGTGATTCAAAAGCAAAGAGTTGGCCTTGACGCCACACCGTTAACCTAACCGTTTCCCCCACACGCAATACCCCAACCGATGTCCGTAACGCGCTTGCACCGCTAATTGGACGACCATTGACCTGCGTAATGATGTCGCCAATCTGCAAACCGATCTGCTCCGCCGGTGATTGCGGCACAATTTGCGTAATTTGTGCGCCATTTAACCCCAAAGTCGCCAATTGTTGCGCAACTTCGCCCCGTAAATTTTCCACAATCACGCCCAATTGTCCGCGTTTCACTTCGCCATAACGAATGAGTTGCTCGGTTAACAACTTCACCATGTTGGACGGAATCGCAAAGTTAATGCCTACACTTCCCCCGCTCGGCGCCAAAATCGCGGTGTTAATGCCCACAAACTCGCCTCGCAAATTGACGAGCGGTCCCCCCGAGTTGCCCGGGTTAATCGACGCATCGGTCTGAATAAAATCTTCGTAGCCCTCGATTCCCAGCCCCGTTCGCCCCAACGCACTCACGATGCCCGAAGTCACTGTTTGTCCCAAGCCGTAAGGGTTGCCAATCGCGACCACATAATCCCCCACCTGTAAATCGTTTGAATCGGCCATTGGTAGCGCCTTTAAATTGGTGGCTTTAATTTGCAACACTGCGACATCGGATTCGCTATCGGTCCCGACAATCTGGGCGGGATAACGCCGACCATCGAACAGCGTCACCGTGATCGACTCCGCACGTTCAATCACATGGTGATTCGTCAAAATATGGCCCTGCACACTATCGACGATGACCCCTGATCCCGAATTAGTGGTTCGTCGGGGCTGATTCGGGTCATCCGAAAAAAATCGACGAAAAAAGGGATCGTTAAAGATGGGATGTGAGGTGCGCGGTAGGGTGGTAATGCTTTCCGTCGAAATGTTGACCACCGTTGGGGTCGCGTGGCGCAGCATCGGGGCCAAACTGGGAAGCGGGCCAACTACCCGGTCTCCATCAAACATCAACCCCGTCGGCGTGCAAGCCACCAACCCCAAATAGAGCATTCCCCAACAGATGTGCAGTTTCATGGCGTGCAGCTCGTGTAGATCAAGTTAGTGGCCTCGAAACCGCGTTCGCGGATCAAAATGGGAAATGGCCTTCATTTTCTCAAATAATTGCCGCATTTCGAGATCGTCCAGAGGGGGATTGACGATCTGTATTTGTACAAATTGGTCGCCGCGACTGCCTTCTGGCGTTGGCATTCCGCGGCCCCGCAATCGTAGTCGTAACCCCGTTTGCGCCCCCGGAGGCACCGTCAGTTTCACACGCCCTGTCATCGTTGGAACCTCTAGCGTTGTCCCCAATGCGGCTTCCCAAGGGGTTAAGGGAAGATCCACGAGCAAATTTGCCCCTTCAATTCGATAGAGTGGGTGCGATTGCAACCGAAGTTCGAGATACAAGTCCCCCGCAGGGCCGCCGCGCACACCCGGTAATCCCTGTCCCGCTAATCGAATTTTCTGGCCCGGCATTACGCCTGTTGGAATGTTGACTTTGAGGGTACGCACATTTCCGCCCCGATCTCGCCGTTGAAGCGTGCGCGATCCACCGTGGAAGGCTTCTTCTAAAGAGATGTCGAGAACGGCGTTTTCGTCTTGTCCTGAACTCGGAGGAGGTGCGGTATTGAATCCCCCAAAACCGCCGTAGGGAGCGCCCCGTTGACCGAAAAGGTTTTCAAATAAGTCGCCGAAATCCGGAGGAACTTGGCCACCAGGGGGGCTTTTGGGCGAGGGGCCTGAGGATGGACGATGCGTTGCCCCCGCTTGCCAATGGGCTCCCAGTTCGTCATACGCCCGTCGCTTGATGGGATCGCGTAGGACTTCATAGGCTTCGTTAATTTCTTTAATGCGCTCTTCAGCGTAGGGTTCGCGACTGACATCGGGATGATATTTCCGAGCGAGTCGGCGATAAGCCTGTTTAATTTCGTCGTCGGACGCCTTTCGCGTTACGCCGAGTAGTTGATAAAAATCCTTGTGTTTCATTGGATTACAGCTCGTGAGTGACTCTGAAATTGAGTCATAGTCTTGACAAATTGTCGGTAATTTAGCGAATCCCAAAGCGGTTTTCCTAATTGAACGACGCCGTAAGAGGAGATCTTCCATGAATGCCCCCGGTGCCCTTGGCGTACTTACGAGTGGCGGTGACGCCCCCGGCATGAATGCGGTCGTACGGGCCGTTGTCTCCAGTGGGATTCATCACGGATTAAAAATTTTTGGAATTAACGAAGGTTTTCAAGGATTAGTGGAGGGATGGATTCAACCCCTTTCCCTCGAACAGGTGGGCGGAATTCTGCAACACGCGGGTACCATTTTAGGGACTGCCCGTTGCCAACCCTTTCGCGAATTTGAAGGGCGTGTTAAAGCTGCCACAAATTTGTTTCAATACAACATCGATAAGCTCATCGTGGTCGGTGGCGATGGGAGTTTGACGGGGGCAGAAGTGTTACGGCGCGAGTGGTCAACCTTATTAGCGACCCAGGGAGTTGAGAAACCGACCCCCTTAACCCTCGTGGGCCTAGTGGGGTCTATTGATAACGATTTCGTCGGGATTGATCTCACCATCGGGACCGATTCGGCGTTGCATCGGATTATCGAAGCCATTGACGCCCTAAGCGGTACCGCCGCTAGTCATCAACGCACCTTTATTGTGGAAGTGATGGGCCGAAATTGCGGTTATTTGGCGTTGATGAGCGCCTTAGCGACGGCCGCCGATGGGGTATTTATTCCAGAACAACCGCCCGCTAGGGGGTGGGAAATCCAGCTATGTGAAACGCTGAAACAGGGGCGGGCCGCAGGACGACGGGACAGCATCGTGATTGTGGCTGAGGGGGCAATTGACCAGAGCGGCCAACCGATCACCAGTGCATACGTACGAGAAATTCTCGAAACCCGTCTCAAGCAGGATGTGCGCGTCACGATTTTGGGCCATGTGCAACGAGGTGGGGTTCCCAGTGCATTTGATCGACTCATGGCAACCCGTTTAGGGGACGGTGCTGTACAACGGGCGCTGCGCAATGACGGCGGGGCGGTGGTGTTGGGGTTGCACGACTACCATTTGATTGAGCGAGATTTAGTGCAATGCGTTGAGGCCACTCGGGCAGTCACGGCGGCCATTAACCGACGAGACTACGATGCCGCGCTGGCTTTACGGGGGCCGCAAATGGGGGCCGCGTGGGAAACTTACAACACATTATCGCGCATCCAGCTGCGGCCCGTGACACAAACGGGGCGGCTGGCGATCATCCATTTAGGGGAACCCGCGCCGGGGATGAACACGGCTGTACGGGCAGCAACGCGGTTGGCTTTAGAGAAAGGGTGGCGTGTGTGGGGGGTTCACAACGGGGCGCGAGGGCTGTTTAACGGAGAGGGCCGTGAATTGAGTTGGATGAGTGTTAAGGGGTGGTCGAGTTTAGGGGGCGCAGAACTGGGGACGGATACTGGCATATTCGACCACGAACGAGTCGATGAACTCGCTCATCGGTTGGCCGCGTTGGACATTCGGGCGTTACTCATCATTGGGGGGTTGGCGGGGTATCGGTTTGCGGAACAGCTTCAGCGTTACCAAGGGGCGTGTTCTGCGTTGAAACTCCCCGTGTTGTGTTTACCGGCCACGATAGATAACAACCTCCCCGGTACCGATATTAGTTTGGGGGCAGATACTGCGCTCAATTCTATCGTGAGTGCTTTGGATAAAATTAAGCAGTCGGCGGTGGCGATGCGACGGGTTTTTGTGGTGGAGGTGATGGGGGGGGAATGTGGTTATTTAGCGTTATTGAGCGCGTTAGCCAGTGGTGCAGAGGGGGCCTACCTCCCCGAGCAGGGGATTTCGATTGCGGATATTGCTGCGGATGTCGAGCGATTACGTCAGCGATTTAAGGAAGGCAAGCGGTTGGGGCTCCTCATTCGAGGTGAGGGGGCGACGACGATGTATCCCACGGCATTTTTGGCCGCGCTATTGCAACAAGAAAGCCAAGGCCAGTTTGAAGCGCGGGCAGTGATTTTGGGGCCGTTGCAACAAGGGGGAGATCCGTCTCCTTTGGATCGAATCCTAGCGACGCGCTTTGCCGACGCAGCCGTAACGCATTTGCTCAAACAACATCAACTCGCAGGGTATAGAGGGGATTTCATGGGGTTACATCGTGGCAAAACGCAGTTTTTTCCATTGACTACTCTGTCTCAAATGTTGGATTCCTCAGGCAATCGACCCAAACACCAGAGGTGGTGTGACCTATTTCTCTTAACGCGCCGCTTGGCTTACCCAAATATCTGCGTTACGGCTGCACATGAACCCACTCCACTCGGGGTGCTGAAGTCGCCTCACCATCATTAGTCTTCACTAGTTTCTTGATTTATAAAGAGCAAATTCCATGAGCACTGGTAAAGCAGAACAAATACGCCTCCAAGAGTTACAAGATTGTGGATTGGGAAAGCACGCGGACGTGATGCACACCTTGGATGCTATTAAAGAGCAACTGAGTCCTAAAGAAGGGCAGCACCTTTCGTTGGAACAACAGATTCAGTTATTTCGCACGCTCAATGAGTCGCTGGACGCATTGCCGATAGAGCAGCGTATTAAAGTTATGGGTGTGCCCGACCGCGCCCATGAGCGTTTAGTTGTAGGGATAAAGTTGCCGCACAAGGATCTGGTGAACTACTTCGAGCAACAAGACCAGCACCCCAATCGACCTGATCCCCTCGGCGCAAAAAGTTTCATGGGGCTTCTAAATCACCACGGCGTATTGGAGGTCGGGTTGGGGGGGCCAAAAGATAAACACCCTGAAACATGGTTAACGTTAGAAAAACCTTTTTACCACCGTGGAATACGGGTCTCTACAGGGTTAAATCAGCGGTTACGTAAGGCCATCGACCGTGCCCTATGGGGGAATGAACACGTATTGCTCAACCCAGAACTTTCGGCGGCATTCCTCGCTATCGACACTAAACGACAGGATTATTTGACCGAATTAGGGCTGATAGTGATGCACGATTCTCACGGTCAAATTGAGTTATTTGTTCCAAACATTGAGCAAAACCAAGATCCGCGTTCTCATTTTGAGCGGACATTGTATCGACTCGCGCAAAGCGTTGAGGCGCGGTTACAGCGAGATCGTCGGCCCCTACGATTACGCGCTGACAACGAATCCGAAAAGGAACGCAAAGTTTTTGCCCTCATTCAATCCGAAATGCTCGTTCACAACCCAAGATTCTTAGA
Source organism: uncultured Candidatus Competibacteraceae bacterium (assembly GCA_964613675.1). Lineage (GTDB taxonomy): Bacteria > Pseudomonadota > Gammaproteobacteria > Competibacterales > Competibacteraceae > DAIUCA01. The sequence goes on along the minus strand of CAZTIH010000048.1, from coordinate 4,997 downwards.
GCTACTGGAAGACCGTCACATCAATTTTTATCTGCAACATCATTCTAATAACGATATTTCCGAAGTCATTTTTTTCTTCAAGGGGATGGAATTGTCGGCATTAAATCGGCCTGTCACGCGGGCAGACTTCCCGATGGGGCTATGGGAAGTGGTCATTCAAACAAAAAATTTCGGCGACCAACCTGTGCCCAATCGACCCGATTTCTGCATGTTTTTGGCGATTCCCGAAGTCGCAGATTTTCTCCGTACGCAGGGCATTTCTTTTGTGGCACCGACCTTGAGTAAAGACGGAACTTTTTCTGAACAAGCCTATTTTTATGCCGAAAATCTCATGAATTTTGACCCTAAAAGGTTACCCCTCGTAGATAAGACCATGCCGGAACTGCCTTCGCGTCTGAAGGAAATAGGGGTTCCTCGTATGATTCCTTCTCATCGGCGGGGGCGATTTTCCTAACATGCTGTGTTGGTTTTCGTTAAAAAGCTTTACATTACGATTAGGCTGTCCCCCTGATTTCGGGACGAATCTCTTGATAATCCAATCGAAAATGTCCATTTCGTCTATCCACTAAATCGTTTGCATCCATTGAACAGGCCCCCTTCCGTGAGGAATCTTCCATGACAACCGCCACTGCGCTACAAAAAGAAGCCCGCTTATTAGAGCTTCAACGCCTTGGTATGGGTCGTCATCAGGGGGCGATGGAGACTTTAGATCATATAAAAGGGCAGCTTTGTCCCAAAAATGGCGAGTGTCCTCCGCTTGATGAGCAATTACGGCTATTTCGCGAGCTGAATGCGTCAATGGAACAGCTCCCAGAAGATCATCGCCTAAAGATTATGGGGGTTCCCGATAGTAGCCACACTCGTCTGGTCGTCGGGGTAAAGGTGCCCGATCCGGAGCTGCGCGAATATTTTGAATGTCAAGACGCTAACCCCGACCAACCCGACCCGTTAGGGGCCAAAAGTCTGATAGGGATCATGAGCCATTATGGCGTGCAAAATGTGGGGTTTGCAGGGCCAATGGAAAATAAACCAAGTACCTGGATTAACCCGCGTCGTCCCTATTACCAACGGGGTTTTCGGGTTTCGGATGGGGTCAATCAGCGGTTACGTAAGGCTATTGATCGGGCGCTTTGGATGGGAGAACACGTTTATTTGGATGACGAGCTTGCCTACGCATTTGCCGCCATTCATCCCAAGCGCCAGGACTACTTGACGGAATTGGGGCTGATCGTCATGCCCGATGATGAGGGGCGCATGGAAATTTTTGTGCCCGAAGTCAACGGTAATCATCAACGAGCGGCTTTTGAACGGCTACTGACTCGGTTGGCGAAAAGCGTTGAAGCGCGGTTAAAACGCGATCGAATGCCCCTGACTTTGCGGCCTGACAGTCCTGCGGAAAAAGAGCGTCAAGTATTTGATCTGATCGACGAAGAGAGCTTGCTCGAAAATCCGCGTTTTTTGGGGTTACTTCGCGACCGCCAAATTGATTTCAAAGCCGATTTGGGGCCTCGGGGCCGTCTTCGACAAGTCACCTTCTTCAGTCCAGATATGGACATGCAGCGCATCATTCGCAATGTGACACGGGCTGATTTTCCCCCCGAACTTTGGAACCTGGTCATGCAGGTCAAAAATCTTAAACAGGACCGTGCCGTCCCAAATCGCGCCGATTTCTGCATGTTTTTGGCGATTCCCGAAGTCGTAGAATTTCTGCGCAAAGAGGGGATTTCGTTTATTCCCCCCGCACTTAACGCAGACGGCACTTTTGCGGAACAAGCATATTTCTATGCGGAAAACCTGCTGAACTTCGATCCGAACGCTTTGACTATTCCGCGCAGTGTTGCTCCGTCACTGCCACCTCATTTGCAAACTCTTGGAACCCCTCGCGCCATCCCCGCCCACCGTCGCAATCGCTTCCTCAGTTAAGCGGCGGTTCGTCCAGTTAATCGCGGTCACCGCCCTCCTTCTCATGGGGGGGTGGGGTTACACCTCACTTATTCAGCCCCGTTCCGTTGAATCGGGGAGCCGCCCCGAGCGCATGTGGGTCGTCGAAACGGTGCCCCTTCAGCGCATCGACATTCAGCCGCAAATTACCGCTTACGGAACGGTCAGTGCAGGGCGGCGTGCTGAATTGCGCAGTGCCGTGACGGGGGAAGTGACCTTTAGCGAACTCGCCGATGGGAAATTCGTTGAAGAAAACACCCTTTTGTTAGTGCTCGATGATTTTCCCTATCGCAGCGCGGTTGCGGATCGTCGTAACGAACTCGATCAGGTCAATCGGCGGTTGCAGCAGGGTGAACAGGAGTTGCGTTTATTGCGCGAACGCCAAACCCAAGCTCAAGCAGAGGTCGAACTCGCAAATGCTCAGTGGCAACGTCGTGAGTCGCTTCGTAGCCGTCAAGCGATTGATTTAAATACAATTGACGAGGCGCGAAGGGTGTTGTTAGGGGCGCAACGTACCGTTCTCGAAATCCAACAAACCTATCTGCGTCGCGAAACGGAACAGCAAGACCTTAAAAGTGAACAGGCGCGGTTAGAACGGGCACTCGCATTGGCCGAACGCGATCTCGCCCACACGCGCATTACTGCGCCCTTTGCGGGGTGGTTGCAGGCACCGCCGATTGCGTTGGGGCAACGGGTTACGCCCAACGAAGTTATCGCCCAACTCATTGATCCCAATCGCTTAGAAGTGCGGTTAGAGGTGCCCGAAGCGTCTTTTGCCCGTATCCAAGACGATCTCCTTCAGCGTTCAGCGCGGGTGTACTGGCAGTTGGGGGATCGTGAAATCCAATTCACCGGATCCATCGCACGTCTGAGTGCCAGCCTTGATGACCGTCAGGGAGGGATTCCGCTGTGGGTGGCGTTGGATGCGTTGCCGACCGATGCGCATTTGCGGCCAGGGACCTTGGTGCGCGTCGAACTTGCCGATCGGTGGTTTCGGGAGATTTTTGCCGTTCCACCGACCGCGTTGAACGACCGAAATGAGCTGTTCGCGGTTGAGGGAGGCCGATTAGTGCGTCACACCGCTACCGTACTGCACCGTCAAGCGGATCGGTGGCTCATCGACCTCGCGTTACCCGACGGCGTGGAGGTGGTGGGACGACAATTTCGCGGCATTGGGCCAGGGTTGGCCGTGCGTTTAGCGGGGCAAAAATCGTGAAACTCAAAGGGTTAATTACGCATCCCACCGCCGGATTTTTGTTGTGGTTGGCATTTATTGGCACGGGACTGTTTGCGATCACCCACATCGCCACTCAACTGTGGCCCAGTCAGCCCGTCGATACCATTGTGGTACGGGGGTTTTTGCGCGGCGCAACCCCTGAAGCCATGAATGAACAATGGGTAAGTCGCGTGGAACCAGCCTTGCGACAATTGGATCGCGTGCGGGAAGTCGAGGGGTTTGTGTGGAGTGGCGGGACGCGATTGATGGTGCGATTTCTGCCCCGTACCAACATGACCCTCGCCTACCAGCAAGTGACCCAAGCGATTGCGCAAATTACCGATCTTCCCGCTGATGCTGAACCGCCTCGGGTAACCATTGAAGCCGATACGGAAGTGGCAGCGCGAATTTTGGTGTCTGGGCCGTTTTCTTGGGGGGATTTAGGTCATCACACCCGCCAAATCGCCAGTGCTTTGCGGAGTGCAGGGTTAGGGGTGCGCATTTTGGCGGACGGTCAACGAGAAATTGCCGTTGAACCCGATTTATTTGCGTTGCGCCAACAATCACTGTCGATTAATGACTTAGCGAGTGCCCTACGACGGGGCTTGCGCGATGTCCCTGCGGGCGAGTTAGCCGATGGCGTGCGCGTACGGACTCAGGGCGCAGCGTTGACAGCACAAGAGATTGCCGAATGGCGCGTCGTGAGTGGGGAGCGGAGCTGGCGTTTGGGGGAGGTGGCGACGGTCGCTGAAACACCAGTGCGCGGCCGATTGGAGTTGCGACGTGAAGGGGAAACCGCTTTTGAATTAGAGGTTTCGCGGGGTGAAGGCGGGGATTTATTCGCAACGGTGGCCCATGCTCGCGTGCTCGTCGAACAGTTACAACAAAGTCTGCCGCCTACCCTACGAGTTGAACTCTACGGCGATGAAACGCGCCCGGTACAACAATGGTTGGGATTGTTGGTCATGAATGGCGCGACCGGGTTAGTGCTCGTACTGCTGATGTTGTCCGTATTTCTCCATTTGCGCGTGGCATTTTGGGTGGCAGCGGGAATTCCAGTCGCGCTGTTGGGGGCCGTGAGTGGGCTGTTTGTCTGGGGGGAGACCCTGAATTTAGCCAGCCTTTTTGGACTTGTGTTGGTCATTGGCGTGATTGTGGACGATGCCATTGTGGTCGCTGAACGGGTCACAGCCTTGCATCAGCGCGGACTCGCTCCGCAACAGGCTGCCATCGTCGGGATGGAGCAACTGTTTTGGCCTGTGACCGCCGCAATCTTGACAACGGTAGTCGCGTTTTTGCCCCTGTTGTGGTTAGACGGTCGAACTGGATTGTTGGCGGGGGCGATGGCGCTAGCGGTTATGGCGGCGTTGTTGGCTAGTTGGATAGAGTGTTTTTGTCTCTTGCCCCGTCATTTGGCCCATGCCTTAGATCGTCGGCCTCCGTCGCGATTTCGCCGATGGATTGACGACGGATTCGCCAAGTTACGATGTGGGGTACAACTTAGCGTGCGGGGGTTCGTGGCTTGGCGTTATGTGACGGTGACGGCGGCGGGGGTTGCGGTACTGTGGTCAATTGCGTTGGTGCAGGGGGAGCGCATTGCGTTTATCAATCTCCCCGAACCAGCGGCTGAACAGTTGTTTGCGACCTTTGAACTCGGTCAAGGCGCTACCCGAGACGATACCGCCGCCATCGGACAATTGGCGAAAATCGCGCTCAATCAGGCGTTACAGCAGTTGAATTACGACCCGCGTCAGGCTACCCCCATGGTGTATGGCGGAATCGGCACCCAGTTTGATCGACGGGGCCGACGGGGCGGGGAGAGCCGAGATGAGTTTGGAAG
>CAZTIH010000047.1:0-16817 GCA_964613675.1 uncultured Candidatus Competibacteraceae bacterium | reverse complement strand
CCGTTGCCCGACACCGCCTCGTCGCCCCCCGTTGCAAATCTTCCGCTATCGCCTGTGATCGCGCCCCCCGCACCTACGGATTACTGGTTGTGGCTACTGGGGGGACTGGGTGGTTTAGGATTAGTTGGCGTGGCAGGGTACTTAGTCACCCAACGGCGACGGCAAACCGCGCGCAACGATGACGAAACCCCTGCCTTCTCCGAAATGACTGCAACCCAATCCCCGTTGAGTGAAGAGGAAGCCGCATTTCTTGAACAGATGACGGGAGATGCCCCACTCGATCGCACGGACTATCTCATTGCAGTCGGTAATTATGATTTAGCGGAGCTGACGGTAAGGGAATTGCTCAACGAGCGTCCCAACGACATCGCCGCGATGGTTAAGCTCCTCGATGTCTATTTTACCGCGAACAACCCCGATGCCTTCATCATGGAGGCTGAAACGCTTTACGATACGCTGCATCAAGACGCCGACAGCCCCGAGTGGGAACATGTGTGTTTAATGGGACGCCAGTTATGTCCGGGCTTCCCGATGTTTGATGTCCCCAGCGTCACGCCTGATAGTTTGGCTTCCAGGGGGTCTGTGGATGACTCCTTATTTGGATCACTTTTCAACGAGAAGGGTAACCAAGCTGGGCAAACGACGGATTTTAGTGGTGCCTTCGATGCGCTATTCGGTGGACAATCTCCCCAGGTCACGCCCGCTTCACCGTCTCCATCTCGCCCACCACCTGAGGTAGATACATTTAACTTCGGCGATACCGAAGACATACCGACGGGGTCACCACAAGACGCGACCCAAAGTTTTGAGTTTGACTTTGATAATTTGCCTGAAGCCACGCAACCCGATACGAGCCGTTCCGCGAGCAAAGTGCCGCTGAAATCCAACGAAGAGACCGATAGTTTTGGTGTCAACTTTGATGATGCGGCCAATGAAGTCGGCAAGGGGCCAGAACCCGATCTCAAGCCGGCGACCTCGGATTTCGACTTCGATTTTGACGCGCCAACGACCAGTGAAAGTGCGGGGAAGCCCGATCTTAAAGCGAAGACTGACGATAGCGTTTTGAGGAAAGATAAGGCGGCCGACAAAACGCCAGTTCCTAATCTCGAACCGACAAACGCCCAGAACGACGATTTCGACTTTAGTTTTGACGAAGTTCCACAGAACGCACCGACACCAACGCCGAAAACCGCGGCGAGCGATGACTTCAAGTTCAATTTAGACGAGACGGATTCCGACTTGGTGAGTTTTGATTTACCAGCGGATCCTCCGAAACCCACGCCGAAGACATCAGAAGATGAGATGAGTATGGACACCTTTGATTTCATCGTGGATGGCGACATGATCGTGCCACCCGCCACTGAAACCCAGGACAGTATCAGTGAGGCCAGCATGATGGATTTTGAGTTGCCCGCCAAAAAGGAAGACAAGGCGCTCGATAAAAGTTTTACCCCTGAGACGGTGAGCTACGATCCGACGCAGGACGATATTGCCTCAGAATTGGAGAGTTTTAATTTTGCGCTGGATGAGAGTGCGGACAACATAAAAGCGACCGATAGCGATGTGCCGCCAGCCGCTGAAATGCCGGGGATGGATTTCGAGTTTGGTAGCGATGATTCCTCCAGCGATGAAGCGGAAGATCTGGATATTTTGCTCGACGTGGCCAGTTCCTATACCGACATTGATCCTTCTAAAGCTAAAGATTTGTTGGACAAAGTGATTGCAAACGGCAACGCGCAACAGCGTCAACAAGCCCAAACACTGATGCAACAGTTGTAAAAAATCGGAATAGCTGTGGCGGTTATCATCCAACAAACGATGTTAACCGCGCTGCGTTGACATCCTCCCCGCCCTGAAGGACGAGGCTTGTCGCGCATTTCGGGCATAGCGGGACTAGCAACATTCTTCTTCGATTTGCTGAAGCAAGGCCAAAGCCTCGGCATCATTCCAAGTCTCGAAAAGCTCCTCGATTTGGTTGATGTTGCAGTGAATGAGCAGTAAATCATCTAGCCCGTCATTCTTGCGTTTTTTGGCAAAAAGTTCCCAAAAAGCATTGCTATGGCCGGGAATAGCCAAATGGCGGTCGATGTGTTCCATGATGCGTCGGGCGTTGCCTTCGCAATCAATGCCTCGGAAAGTGAGGTAACGGTCGGTGGCTTTGTCAGTCATTGAGCGTTCTCTTGGGTGAATGGACGGGGAATTTTGCAAATCAAATGCCATCACTGCATTCAAAGCGAATAGACCAATCACTATCCGCTTTCGGAATTTCGGTGTGCAGCCGCATGAGTTGAACCTGAATCGGTGAAACGTTGGCCCAAGAGCAGTCTCCCGCACCTAAACTAAACCTTAATCGGTGAAATCATTTGAATCGGGTTCGTCGGGTGCCAAACAGGCGTTTATCCACGCCAGATAGTCCCCATGACCCGTCGTAATCGGCAAACCCAAAATTTCTGGGACTTCATAAGGGTGATTCGCCAATAACCAGGTTTTCACCGCCTCAAACCGATCCCAGCGCGTTTTTATCTGCAATAACCCCTCCCGTTCACTTTCGATCTTGCCCTGCCAACGGTAAACCGACTGCATCGCTAAAATCTGCACACACGCCGCAAGTCGTTCATTTAACAGCCCTTGGGCCAACCGCTCCGCCTGCGCGAGGGGACAACTACATTGCACAATACAAAATTCCATGAAAGACCTCGTGATTGGGGTTGAAAACCGTTTTGGCGTACCCATGTTGCGCCCCGTTCCAATCCAAACCTGTGAGGTACATGTAATGGCTATTCGCCCCCTCCACGATCGCGTCATCATTAAGCGCCTAGAAGAAGAAACCACCACTGCGGGCGGCATTGTCCTTCCCGGTAATGCGGCAGAAAAACCCTCCCAAGGTAATGTTATTGCCGTCGGTCACGGCAAACTTCTCGAAAATGGTCAAGTCCGCCCCTTGACGGTTAAAGCAGGCGATCGCGTCCTGTTTGGTAAGTATTCGGGAAGTGAAGTCAAGGTTGACGGTGATAATGTCATCGTCATGCGTGAAGACGAAATTATGGCCATCATTGAACAATAATCCGAGGAATTCCTTACATGTCAGCCAAAGAAGTCAGATTTAGCGACGACGCCCGTCAGCGCATGGTACGCGGCATCAATGTGTTAGCGAATGCCGTTAAAGTCACTTTGGGCCCAAAAGGCCGCAATGTACTCCTGGAAAAAGCCTTTGGTGCCCCGCTGGTCACGAAAGACGGCGTTTCGGTCGCTAAGGAAATCGAGTTAGAAGATAAAATGGAGAATATGGGCGCTCAGATGGTTAAGGAAGTTGCGTCCAAAACCTCCGACATCGCCGGGGACGGCACCACCACCGCGACCGTGTTAGCCCAATCCATCGTGCGGGAAGGCATGAAGGCCGTGACGGCGGGGATGAATCCCATGGACTTGAAGCGTGGCATCGACAAAGCCGTGTTAGTTGCTGTGGAAGCGCTCAAGGAGATGTCAAAGCCCTGCATCGATTCCAAGGCGATTACGCAGGTCGGGACGATTTCTGCTAACTCGGACGCCGATATTGGTGAAATCATCGCCAAAGCCATGGAACGAGTCGGTAAGGAAGGGGTAATTACCGTTGAAGAAGGCAAAAGTCTGGAAAATCAACTCGATGTCGTCGAGGGGATGCAATTTGACCGAGGCTACTTGTCGCCTTACTTCATCAACAACCAGCAAGGTCAAACGGCAGAGCTGGACAATCCGTTTGTTCTGATTTACGACAAAAAAATCTCCAATATCCGCGACCTCATTCCCATCCTGGAAGGCGTGGCTAAACAGGGACGTCCCCTGCTCATCATTGCCGAAGATGTGGAAGGCGAAGCGCTCGCCACCCTCGTGGTCAACAACATTCGGGGCATTCTCAAAACCGTTGCGGTCAAGGCGCCGGGCTTTGGTGATCGCCGCAAAGCCATGTTGGAAGACATTGCCATTCTGACCAATGGCCAAGTGATTGCTGAAGAAATCGGCTTAACCTTAGAAAAAGCGACGCTGAGTCATTTGGGTCAAGCCGCCAAAATCACCGTCAACAAAGACAACACCACCGTGATTGATGGCAAAGGCGATGCGGGCCGCATCAAGGCGCGGATTGAACAGATTCGTCGTCAGATCGAAGACGCCACTAGCGACTACGACCGCGAGAAATTGCAAGAGCGCGTGGCGAAATTGGCGGGCGGTGTGGCCGTAATGAAAGTGGGTGCGGCCACAGAAGTCGAAATGAAAGAGAAAAAGGCGCGGGTGGAAGATGCGCTCCATGCTACGCGGGCGGCGGTGGAAGAAGGCGTCGTTCCCGGGGGCGGCGTGGCGTTGCTGCGGGCGCGGCAGGCGTTGAAAGACCTCAAAGGCATCAACGAAGACCAAAACTTTGGGATCAGCATTCTGCGTCGTGCGATGGAAGAGCCCTTACGTCAAATCACTGCGAATGCGGGTGATGAACCCTCGGTGGTGTTGAACAAAGTGGTAGAAGGCACGGGCAACTTTGGCTACAACGCCGCGACCGGTGAATACGGCGATATGATCGAGATGGGGATTTTGGACCCGACGAAAGTCACGCGCTCGGCCTTACAAAATGCGGCATCGGTTGCAGGATTATTGCTGACGACCGAAGCGATGGTCGCCGAATTGCCCAAGAAAGAGGACAAAATGCCCGGCGGTATGGGTGGTATGGGCGGCATGGGTGGTATGGGTGGTATGGGCGGCATGGATATGGACATGTAGCCGCATTTCCCAGTTTTTAATCGCTTACACCTTAAAACAGGCCCCGCTCGACGGGGCTTTTGCCTATTTGCTTAGGTGAAACGGGAACGACGCTGCGTTTTACAGGCAGTTCCCATGGATGAGATCTCAGCGGGCGTTGTAATGAATTTTCCCCATTTCACGGAAATTGTAACCCGGTAACTCATGAGCGCGTTCCAAAAAGACTTCGCTGCGGGTGAAGGCCAGTAATTTTTGGAAGGGCGGCTCAAAATACTCCCGACGAGACACCACTAAATCATAGCGCTCGTTGTGTAATTCAATAAATGACAGAGGTAAGTGGTGGGTTGCCGCCGCCACCCCTAATCCGACATCCGCCTTATGACTCGCAACCATCATTGCCACTTCTAACTGATCTCTCGCTGTCAACGAAATGCAGTTAAGTTGATTGATTTCAATCCCTTTTTCACTCAACAAATGCGTCAATAGTAAATAGCTTCCCGCTTCGGGCTGGCGTAACACCACGCGAATTTCGGGGCGCAATAAATCGTCCAACGATTGAATCGCTTTTGGATTGTTGGCAGCCACAATTAATCCCTGTTGACGCTTAGCCCACTCCACCGCTACCCCCGAAAAGCCGCTTAACGCCTGTACGTAGGGCACATTGTAACGGCCATCGTGGTGACGCAAATGCAGCCCACAGACCATCGCCCGCCCTTCAGCCAAGCGGTGTAACCCATCGAGACTGCCATTAAATAACATCGCCAAGTCACAGCCAGATTCGCGAACGGCCCACTCTAATAGCGGGTCGTGACTGCCCGCGAGAACGAGCGGCGGTTCAAGGTGTTTACGGGCATTGTTTGGGCAGTCGGTATTGTCCAAAATCCATAAGTCGATCAGTGACTTAGGAAACAGCCATTTTCCCGTCACACGGGTGCAGGGAATCGCTTTGGCCGCGACGAGATCGTAAATTTTACGTTCTTTGAGGCGCAGATAATCTGCAACCTCACGGGTTGTCATCATTTGATCCACCAGTAGTAGCTCCGCGCACAACGGGCAACATGCGCATCGTTGTGATGCAATGCAGCGTAGAAAAATTGAATCAAAATGACAACAAGTTGTGGTTTTTTCACCAAAATTTACGCCGCAAGCGGTAGGAGGCTAAATACCGAATGCGGGGCCAATCGCTCACGCCCTTTCAACCCAACTAATTCGATAACACAAGCGATTTCAACGATTTGTGCCTGCGCCCGCGCGACTAATCGGGTGGCGGCTGATGCGGTTCCGCCGGTGGCCAAAAGATCGTCGATAATTACCACGCGATCGTGAGGTTGCAACGCATCACAATGAAGTTCTAACGCCGCCGTTCCATATTCCAGTTCGTAGCTTTCCCGCCACGTGGCCGCCGGCAATTTTTGCGGTTTGCGAACGGGAACAAACCCTGCGTTCAAACCCAACGCCAAAGGTGCCCCGAAGATAAATCCCCGCGCATCCAACGCAATGATCTTCGTAACGCCTTGATTTTCGTAACGTTGTACAAACTGTCGTGTGATGTAATGAAAGGCTTGCGGTTCCAACAACAGGGGCGTGATGTCGTAAAACAAAATGCCCGGCTTTGGATAGTCCGCCACAGTTCGCAGATAAGATTGTAAATCCATCGAAAATTAAGTGCCTAGAAAGCGTCAAAGCCTCCTCAATACAATGCGTTGCACTGCGTCATCAAGAGGTTTGTCTAAATGCGTTACCGATATGCTTTGGGTGTTTTATTTGCGACCCTTCTCACGCCACTTTCGGCACAAGACGCAGTTTTTAGGGAAACCGCGCCGCACCCCGCTCTTCTACTGGCACAGGCCCCCCTCGACGAAGCCGCCCAAGCGATGTTGCGCGAAATTCAGTACCACTTAAATCGCTTGGGGTACGGTGTTGGGCCATTAACAGGGGCGTTGGATCCCCAGACGCGCCGTGCCATCGGTCAATTTCAGCGCCAACAAAATCTCCCTTCGACGGTGAGTTTGGGAGAGGTTCTATTAGCCCTGCGCCGTCAAGCCCCCGTCAATCACGCATCAACCCAAACACCTAGTGCCGCAATTTCGTGGGCGTTGCCCCATCAATCGCACTCGACACCGTCAAACCCTCCGACGACACAAGATCGGCCACCACGGGAACAGGTCGTCACGCAGCCCGCTGGGTTACGCCAAATTACGGGAAGATTACAATTTCAGAGAGACCGCTGCCAGTTAAACGGCGTGTGGTTAACGCCCGAGTGGTGTGCGCCCTTTGCGGAACGGCGAACAGCTCAACCCTGCAATGCCCTCGTCAACCGCAACGGACAGATCTATTCGCTTCGTTGTGGCTGAGGCGTCGAGGTGGGCAGAGTAAGTTAACGATGGGCGGTTAATTCGGCGGGCGGGTCTTGTGGCCATCCCCCCGATAGCTGTTTCAGCGCCACCACATCCAAAAGTTGAATGCGCTTGTGATCCACTGAAACGAAGCCCTGACTTTGAAAGCGCGTAAACAAACGGCTAATGGTTTCAACGGCCAGCCCTAGATAGTTGCCAATGTCAATTCGCGACATGCTCAACACAAACTCTTGATGGGAGAACCCCCGCTCCTGAAAACGCGCCGATAAATTCAGTAAGAAAGAGGCCAAACGCTCCTCGGCTGAACGCTTCCCCAACAGGGCCAATAAGTGTTCATCCGATTGAATTTCCCGACTCATAATCCGCATGAGCTGTCGCGCCAGCCCCGGCACCTTGTCCACCACGGTTTCTAATAAATCAAAGGGAATTTCACATAATCCGCTGGTTTCCAACGCCCGTGCGCTACAGGGATGAATCCCGCCCCCAATCGCATCTAGGCCCACCAGCTCGCCTGGCAAATAAAACCCCGTAATTTGCTCGCTGCCTCCTTCGGTCATGAGATAGGTTTTGATCGAGCCCGAACGAATGGCAAATAACGAACCAAAACGGTCTCCCGTCATGAAAACGTGCTGGCCCCGAGGGACAGGGCGTCGCCGTTTGATGATGTCGTCAAGTTGTTGTAGATCTTGACGATTCACGCCTAGCGGTAAACACAATTGCTGTAACGAACAGTTGTTACAGGCCACTTTGGTACTGAAATCCACGACATTTTGACGGCTCGCCATGACGACTCCCATGATGTTTTTATGTCTTTAATAAAGGCGAAACTTCTGTGCGGTTCCTATAATGCAAAACCCCAATCTCAATGACAACACGGCCAATTTCCGCGCTTTTTCTATGAATACACGCTCCGTCGAACACCAACGCCATACCCTCGAAACGCAAATTCGGCTTGCGATTAACCTGGATGGCAGCGGCAAAACCCAGCTTCAAACGGGCATTGGTTTCTTTGATCACATGCTCGACCAAATCGGTCGTCACGGCCTCATCGACCTCGATATTCAGGCGACGGGCGATCTGCACATCGACGCCCATCACACGGTCGAGGATGTGGGGATCACCTTGGGGCAGGCGGTCCATCAGGCCCTCGGCGATAAAGCAGATTTGCGACGCTACGGTCACGCCTATGTCCCTCTCGACGAGGCACTTTCACGGGTCGTCATCGACTTATCGGGGCGACCCGGGCTGTTTTACACCGTGAAATATCCACGGGCGTTGATTGGCCATTTTGAGGTCGATCTCATCCGCGAATTTTTCCAAGGTTTCGTGAACCACGCCCAGTGCACCGTTCACATGGATAATCTCAAGGGCGAAAATTCCCATCACATCGCCGAAACGCTATTCAAAGCCTTTGGCCGAGCGCTGCGCATGGCGACAGAACGCGATCCTCGTCAGAAGGGCGTTCCCTCCACCAAGGGGCAATTGTGAATTCATTCCTTCGCGACGGGCCAACCATTGCGATTGTCGAGAACGACAGAGGCCAACCATGACCATTGCGATTGTCGATTACGGCATGGGGAACTTACGTTCAGTGGCGAAGGCACTCGAACGGGTTGCGCCCCACCAAACGATTCGCATCACCCAGAACAGCGCCGATCTCCGAAGCGCCGAACGCGTCATCCTCCCCGGTCAAGGGGCGATTGGCGGTTGTATGCGAGAGCTGGCGCGTCTTGAGCTGATCGACGAAGTGGTTTACGCCGCCCGAAATAAACCTTTTTTGGGACTGTGCTTAGGCCCTCAAGCGCTGTTGTCCTTCAGCGAAGAGAACGGCGGGACGACGGCCCTGAATATCCTTTCGGGACACGTTCGGCGTTTCCCCGAAGATCTACGCGACGAGAACCATCAACGGTTAAAAATCCCCCACATGGGCTGGAATGAAGTGTTTCAAACACAACCCCATCCGCTGTGGCGCCACATCCCCAATCGAAGCCGCTTTTATTTCGTTCACAGCTATTATCTCGATCCCACCGACCGCCATCTCATCGCTGGCAGCTGCGATTATGGACTCTCGTTTGCGGTGGCGTTGGCCCACGAAAACCTGTTTGCCGTGCAGTTCCATCCGGAAAAAAGTGCCCAAATGGGACTGCAATTACTGGCTAATTTTGCTGACTGGCACCCTGTATGCTGATTATTCCCGCCATTGATTTGAAAGACGGCCAATGTGTCCGTTTACGCCAAGGCCGTTTTGACGAGCTCACCGTCTTTAACGCACACCCCATCGACACCGCCCACCAATTCGCCGAATGGGGCGCGACCCGTTTACACGTGGTGGATTTGGACGGCGCGAAACAGGGACACCCTCAACATGCCGACCTGATCCGTGCGCTCGTCCGCGAATTACCCCAACTGACGGTACAGGTGGGCGGGGGATTGCGAACCGAAGCCGCCGTTGCAGCGTATTTAGATGTCGGTGTTCGTTTTGCCATCATTGGGAGTCAAGCGGTGCGCGAACCCGCTTTTGTAGAGCGGCTTTGTCGTCGCCATCCCGACCAAATCATGGTGGGGTTGGATGCACGGGACGGACAGGTTGCGGTAGCGGGGTGGTGCGATACGACCTCGATTACCGCCCTCGAATTGGGCGTGCAATTCCGTGACTTTGGCGTGAGTGCCTTGATTTTTACGGACATTGCCCGTGATGGCATGTTGACGGGGGTCAACCTGGATGCCACTTCAGAACTCGCTAAAACGGTGGGATTACCCGTCATTGCATCGGGCGGGGTGTCAAGCCTTGAAGATTTACACCGTATCCAATCCTTTGAATCGCAAGGGGTTATTGGCGCGATCACGGGACGTGCCGTTTATGAGGGCCACTTGGATCTCAAACAAGCATTCGCAACCTTTGGAGCACAGTGACCATGCTTCTCCCTGCACACGACAACACGGTTTACAGGAGCGGTCACGATGGGATTGGCTAAACGCATTATTCCTTGCTTGGATGTGGACGGAGGGCGCGTGGTTAAGGGTGTGAACTTCATCGAGTTACGCGATGCGGGGGATCCGGTTGAAATTGCGCGTCGCTATGATGAACAGGGCGCGGATGAGTTGACTTTTCTCGACATCACCGCCAGTAGCGATCAGCGAGAAACCCTCGTACAGGTCGTTGAAGCCGTGGCCGAACAGGTGTTTATCCCCCTCACGGTGGGGGGGGGCATTCGGACAGTCGCGGATATTCGACGGATGCTGAATGCGGGGGCTGACAAAGTGGCGATTAACACGGCGGCGGTGATGAATC
The DNA here is from genome assembly GCA_964613675.1 of uncultured Candidatus Competibacteraceae bacterium. Lineage (GTDB taxonomy): Bacteria > Pseudomonadota > Gammaproteobacteria > Competibacterales > Competibacteraceae > DAIUCA01. Next base: position 6,443 of record CAZTIH010000047.1, on the reverse strand, counting down.
CGGAATTTGTCCGTCAAGCTACGGATTTATTTGGCAATCAGTGCATTGTGGTAGCGATTGATGCCAAGCGCGTTGACCAACATTTTGAAGTGTTCACCCACGGGGGACGCCGCCCAACGGGAATCGACGCCATTGCTTGGGCCAAACAAATGGCCGAGTTTGGCGCGGGCGAAATCCTCCTCACCAGCATGGATCGAGATGGCACCAAAATGGGCTTTGATCTCGAACTCACCCGCGCCATCGTCGATGCGGTGCCGATCCCCGTGATTGCCTCGGGTGGGGTTGGGCATCTGAATCATTTGGTCGATGGGGTACAGATTGGCGGCGCAGACGCGGTGTTAGCGGCAAGCATTTTTCATTTTGGCGAGTTCACCCTGGCACAAGCGAAGGCCCATCTCGCCCAACGGGGGGTCATCGTGCGATGAGAGACACGGCGATAGCGTGTGAACAGGTGGCGTGGAACGAACAGGGACTGGTAGCGGCCATCGCACAAGATGTCGTTACGAAAGAGATTCTGATGATGGCTTGGATGAACGCTACCGCCCTCGAAGAGACCTTGAAAACGGGGGTGGCGGTGTACTGGTCGCGCTCACGCCAACGACTGTGGCGCAAGGGGGAGTCTTCTGGACAGGTGCAACAGGTTAGGGGGTTGTATCTCGACTGCGATGGCGATGCGATTTTGTTACAGGTCGAGCAACTGGGGGTCGCGTGTCACACGGGCCGTCGCAGTTGTTTTTATCGCGCATGGCAGGATTCAGAATGGCAGGTTGTGTCCCCCGTTCTCATCGACCCAAAAACCTTATATGGCGCATAAATGACTGATTTTTTTGAAGAATTAATGAATCACTTGGAAAGTCGCAAACAAGCCGATCCCTATCAATCGTACGTTGCCAAACTCCATCAGAAAGGCGTCGATGCCATTTTGCAAAAAGTGGGCGAAGAAGCGACTGAAGTGATTTTGGCGGCCAAAAGTGACAATCGCGAACATTTAATCCGTGAAATCGCCGATTTGTGGTTTCACTGCTTAGTATTGTTGTCCCATTACGAGTTGTCCGTTAACCAGGTACAGGCTGAATTAGCCCGTCGGCAAGGGCAGTCGGGTTTGGCAGAAAAAGCCGCAAGAACCTCCGATTAACCGCTATTTTTTTACTTTTACCGTGGAGCACGACTTATGGGCGTTAGTTTCTGGCAGTTACTGATTATTTTCGGTATTGTATTGATTTTGTTCGGCGGTAAGAAATTGCGCAACTTGGGCAGCGATTTAGGCACGGCCATTAAGGGATTCCGTACCGCAGTCAGTGAAGACGACAAGGAAAGTGCCGCAAAACCCGAGACGAGTAAGGAAACTACCGCTGCCAACGCCATAGAATCCGACGGACAAACCCGTTCGGTGGACGCCGAAGTGTTACGTCAAAAAGACAAAGATCGAGCGTAACACCATGTTCGATATAGGCTTTTGGGAACTCGCTTTGGCGGGCGTGGTGGCATTAATCGTCATTGGTCCGGAGAAGCTGCCCGAAGTCGCACGCAATGTAGGGGCGTGGATTGGGCGGATGCGCGCGATGGTGAACCATGTGCGACGGGAGTTTGAGCAAGAATTGAAGGTGGGCGATTTGAAGCGCACCTTTGAAGAGAGCGCTCGCAATGAGGAAATCAAGCGCCTGGCCGAGCAGGTGAAGTCGATCAATCGGGATCTTCATCAGCCCGTTACCCCCGCGCCCCCCTCCCCTGCGCCCCACTTGGTTTCCCCGCCTTCCCATGGCCCGAAATCAGCAGATGCCGAGGATTCGCCGCCAGCACCGAATGCGTCTTTGGCGTCGGAGACGGGGGACACATCGAAGGCCCCCTCGTCGCCGACAACCTGTGAATCCGCTTCTTCCTCCGACAAGACCCATTCATGACCGCACCGACCGATCAAGAACAACCCTTTGTCAGTCACCTCGTCGAATTACGCGACCGCTTATTGCGCATCTTGATTGGGGTGCTGATTGTCTTTTTTATCTTAGTCCCCTTCGCAAATGAGCTTTATCGCTTCGTCGCCTTACCATTAATACAAGCCTTACCTGGGCAAAAAATGCTGTCGATGGAGGTTTTAGGGCCTTTTTTGGCTCCGATCAAGCTCACCTTTTTTATGGCATTTGCGTTGGCGATTCCTTGGGTACTTTACCAAATTTGGGCTTTTGTCGCGCCGGGGCTGTATTCCCATGAACAGCGACTTGTCTTGCCATTAGTCATTTCGAGCACCATTTTATTTTACCTCGGGATGATATTTGCGTATTTCGTGATTTTACCGCTGTTTTCCTTGTTTATGGTGGCGACGACGCCTGAAGGGGTTGAGTACTTTCCCGATATTACGCGCTATCTCAATTTTATCTTGGTGATGTTTTTGGCAGCGGGATTAGCTTTTGAAGTCCCGGTAGCGACCGTTATTTTGGTGCTAATGGGGGTGGTAGAAACGGAAGATCTCCGCAAACAACGTCCCTATATCATTGTTATTGCCTTTATTTTCGCGGCACTCATTACGCCACCCGATATTATTTCTCAAACCTTACTGGCATTACCTATGCTCGTATTATTTGAAATTGGCTTACTATGCGCGGATATTCTCAAAAAGCAACGAGATAACGCTTCTGAATCCGATGAAGACTGAAGAGCCAAATTATTGCGCAAAAATCCTTCAGATTTCATGCGGTTTCACGCAAAAAAGCGGAGAGGTCGGATTTTGAACTCATGAGAGATACTTCCGACCTCAACGCGAAATTCCCCAAAAAATGGGGATAGGTAAGATTTTTAGCGAATTGGGGATTGGTCTGAATAAAAACACTATCCCCCAAGTAAATCATCCAAATTGCCGACAATACTCGCCAAATACCTGTGCTACTGTATCTCGGGGCATCCAGTAGGGATCGATGTCCAAATTAAGATGGTTCCAAATCAGACCATCGAGGTTTAACCCATCCTGACTGGCAGCCAATAATGCCTGCGCGAATCCCTCGACGGGCATATTGCTGTACAATGCCTTTGGCAACGCCAAGGTAATGCGAATCGTGCAGTGACGGAGATCGGCATAAGGCGTCGCTCCTGTAATAATTTTATACTGGTAAGGTGGCTCGCCACTTAGTTCAGCAATCACGACTCCTGGCCCAAATGCCCGTGCTTGATAGTTTACCCTTACCGGTTCGACTTCACTCGAATTCGCGTTCCAAGACGAACGGGGTATGGAAAATTCCCCCGCCGCAATGAGTTCTCCAAAAGCCCCTAAAGTCGTCGTCAGAACGGGTTCTTTCACCAACCCGTGAACCGCTTTGAAATGCGCTGCGTCGTAGCCATTTTCCATCACCATTTCAATGGTCGTCGCGGCCTCCATTTCAAACCCCGACACGAATAAATAATCGTCGGCAATAACCTTTAATGCAGTCGGCAGATCGGCGGGCGGTGCATCCGATAGATTGACGAGCACCAACCCACCAATCACCTCGCTCTCGTATTCGCGAATTTTGAGCGGTTCGTTGGCCTCCAATCCCAATCCCACGCGATAGCCGTGAAATGGGCAAATGAGCGCATCTTCCCGCAAACAACCGCCGTATCCTAAGTGTGCGCCCCGATGGGGGCAATTTGCATCAAAAATTCTTACTTCATTAGGAAATTTCACAGCGATGAGATGTTGGCCACCAAAATGGTGCGGGGTAATGGATTGCGTAAGATCGCGTTCAAAGGCGATTTGATACCACCCATGTCGGTAATTCATGATTTTTTCTCTCAATCAAGCAATCGCTTAGTTAGGTTTGGGAATGGGTTGATTTTGCGCCGCTCTCTTTCCCATCAAACTTAAAACGCGCAACGCAAGGAGTACAGAAGGATCCTTGAGGGCTTCTTGACGTTCCTTGTAGGCCTGGACGGTTAGGGGACTATCGTTATTGAGATAATTTCCCGCGAAAACTTGATATAAGTTCTCGAATTGCTTCATAAACTCGGCTTTGGGCATTTTGGTTTCAATCACAGGGTGTTGGAGATCGAAATAATCCCAATTGGGACGACCATTGGGTTGGCGCTCGATCACCGTAGAATAATCATTACCCGTACCAGGAATTGGCGTCCAAATCGTAAACGACGGATAATCCACCTCGTATTCCCGAATAAATTGGATCACCTCGTTAAATTCCTTCTCGGTATAGTTGGGGTGAATAATGAAATTGCAGAACATCCCCACACCAATTTTCTTGGCAACTTCCAGTGACTGAATGATTTGGTCGCGTTTTTGCCGTTTGTTGTAATCCTTCAGCTCCCAATCAAAAATCGTTTCTACCCCGATAAGTAAGCGTTTTAGGCCGATTTCCTTCCATTGTTCCATGAGCGCCTGATCCTTGAGAAAGGAATCAATGCGACAGTAAGCAAAATACTCTTTTTCAATGCCTCGTTGCGCAATCTGGTCGGCCATCGCCCGCATCCGTTTAGAATTCACAAAAGGCTCGTCATCGACAAAAAACACATATTTTTCGGGAATACTTGCGATTTCATCGACCACAAAGTCAATCTCACGCTTGTAATACTGACCATCCATAATCCGCCATAACGAACAAAATGAACAGCGGTAAGGACAACCGACAGTCGTGCGCAGTAATGCTATGGGACGCATCCAGTCGATATAGTAATGACTGCGGTCATCGCCCGACACAGTGCGGTCCGGTAAGGGAATTTGGTTGATATTGATTTCGGGCTGTTCCCCCCAAACACAAATTCCCCGTTCACCCGTGACCACAGCCCTGCAATCCCTCCGACGGGTTCGTTATTGTGGAGTTTTTGCAAGACTTGGCGCATCGGGCCGGTGCCTTCGCCCTTCACCACAAAGTCGATTTCCGGCTCAAAAAAGTCGATAGGTTCAAGGGTTGCGTGATGGCCGCCCGCAATGGTTTTGCACTTGGGGAGACGTTCCTTGGCGCGACGACAAACATCCAATGCCCGCAATACGTGCATGGAGTAGCCCGTTACCCCGACGAGATCCGGTTCAAAATCGTCGAGGGCGTTGTCGAGCTGGTCGGGATGAAGGCGCAAATCGAGCAGCTTCACCTCATGACCTTCGGATTTCACGACGGACGCGATGTATTCCAGGGCAATGGGTTCGGCAATTGCCCCCATATCGCCCCAACCGATGATTTCGCGCTTGGCATTGGGATAGACGAGTAACACGCGCATGGGAAGTTTTCCTGTGTGAGTGAAAGTCTAAGGGACATAATTGCGGGGTTTATTTTTTTCAAATAACAACTTTAATTGTTTACCGCTGGCCACCAGCTTATGGCCACCAGCTTAGTCTTCTAGGACAACTCTAAAAAGATAACTTGTACCTCTTGTTTTGAGTCAAAAGTTGTACTGGCGTTGCCCTTGCTCAATCAACAGTTTTTTTCTAGCCGTTGAAAGCGGGAAGAAACGGGGTTGAGTGTTCCGTAGTCGCGATTCCACATTCCCTCTGAAGGGATTGTGCCGAGTCATTCTTTTTTCATTTTTTTACAACAGGAGATGGCCATGGCCGAAGTTTCCGAACAAAAATTCCTGCACATCTACGGCAATTTGCTGATTCAGTGCTGGGGCAACCCCGCTGTTAAAGAAGAGTTCAAAGAAGATCCGGCCAAAGTGCTCCGCGCTTTTGGTTTGGATGCGGGCACCGCCCAAATCGTGGTGCGCGTTCCGGGCAGCATGAACAACGATCCTTCGACCTGGACCCCTGAAAGCCAAGCGCGTCTGTGGAATGAAGGCTTGAAAACCGGTTCCATCGACTTCTTCTTCCCCGAAGAACCGCCGGAAAATGTCGTCAATGCCGACATGACCGACGAAGAACTCGAAGCCATTGCCGGGGGCTGGTCCATCAGCTGCTGCAGCTGCACCCCCTGCTGCTGCTGCTAATTCCGCTTAATCCAGCGTGAATCATTCAAGGGCGGTAGCTGATCACCGCCCTTCAATTCTGTCGAAAATGCTCGTTACCCCTCAATTTCGTCGCAGTTTGTCCATTTGCCCCGTCGCGTCCCAACAGCTTTATGTGTTCGATGAACATCGCCAGTGGCTGTTTGAAGGCGAGTTGTACTGCCGATTGGCCACCTTGCTAGCGCACCCGCAGTCCTGCGCCGAACTCGTCAAACAATTAAGCACCCAGTTTCCCACCCCCGAGATTTACGGGGCGCTTTACCAGTTAGAACGACAGGGATTGATCATTGAATCTGCCCACACGCCTTACCGCGATTACTTACGTCCGACGACATCCCCTTTACCCGAAAAAACTTACCGCATAGTTGATTTAATCGGTCTCGATCTAACGGCGTTTACTGAATCTCTCGTCGATTGGAACTCGGTAGAATCCGCCCCAAGCATCGTCATTGTGATGACTGATCATTACTTGAAAGATGAACTTATAGCGTTAAATCGGGAATTTCTCGCCCAAAAACAGCCTTGGC
>CAZTIH010000046.1:15771-16939 GCA_964613675.1 uncultured Candidatus Competibacteraceae bacterium | reverse complement strand
TTTTTCTGAGTTTTTGGGTCGATTTCGTGGTTAAAAGGTAAAAGCAACCAAAATTAGGTTAAAAGGGGGATGGATCAGGTTTTTGGAAAATCATCCCCCGCCAAGTCGCTATTTTAACTATATTTCGGGAAACAAGATCGGTAATTCGGGTAATAATGGATTAAATCCGTCTCCTCGCACATTGAGTACGGCCACTTCTTGGACTTCGGGCACCTGTCGCCAGGCTTCGTTGTACTGATTGGCTTGAATCATGGAATCCTCTCCTTGCAAGACTAACTGTGGCCCATCCTCCAACACCGCGACGATGCGGTAAGGACGTTTCTGATAGGTCAATTTTTGCCCAATTAGGCTTTGTAAACGGGGGAGAATCAGGGATGTCATGGTATTTTCCACGGTTTGAACACAAGAGAAGCGTTGACTATGCCTGAGACCGTCAAACTCCTAATGGTGTGCTTGGGGAATATCTGTCGTTCACCGATTGCGGAGGGCGTGACCCGTCATCTTGCGCACCAACGGGGATTACAGCACCGATTCGTCATTGATTCGGCGGGAACCCATGCCCATTACCATCTGAACAGTGCTCCCGATCCACGGGCGATTGCCGCGCTGTCTGCCAAAAATATCGACATCCGTCCGTTGCGCGCCAGACTCGTAACGCCCGAAGATTTTGTCGATTTTGACTATTTGTTGGCGATGGACCGGGCGAATCTAGCGTTTTTGCAGAATTTCGCACCGACCCAACATTTGGAGAAGGTTCAGTTATTTCTGGATTACGCGCCCCACCTCGATACCCGCGAGGTTCCCGATCCTTACTACGCGGGAAGTGAGGCGTTTTCCCAGGTGGTTGAACTCGTCGAAGCGGCGGCGGCGGGACTCATCGAAACGCTGATGACCCGCCAGGCTGGGCCTTAAGGTGCCGCCGACAGGGCGGGGAGGAGGTCACTCGCTCTATTGAGAAGACGTATCCGATGTGATTTCTGAAGAGCGTTCTGGACTCACTTTGTCTGAGTCATCAGAAGAAGTTGCCGCCACGGGGGACGCTTCCTCATCAGAAGAAGTTGTCGCCACGGAGGACGTTTCCTCATCAGAAGAAGTTGTCGCCACGGGGGACGCTTCCTCATCAGAAGAAGTTGTCGCCACGGGGGACGCTTCCTCATCAGAAGAAGTT
>CAZTIH010000046.1:0-15671 GCA_964613675.1 uncultured Candidatus Competibacteraceae bacterium | reverse complement strand
TTCCTCATCAGAAGAAGTTGTCGCCACGGAGGACGTTTCCTCATCAGAAGAAGTTGTCGCCACGGGGGACGCTTCCTCATCAGAAGAAGTTGTCGCCACGGGGGACGTTTCCTCATCAGAAGAAGTTGTCGCCACGGAGGACGTTTCCTCATCAGAAGAAGTTGTCGCCACGAGGGACGTTTCCTCATCAGAAGATTTCTCTTGGAAATCCCGAGGTTCTTGGATAGCACTGGAATTTAAGCTGTCATCCGTCATGCGGTGTGTCGGGTCTGATTCAGACGATGACGAAGCCAATTCGGCGATTATCGTTTCGGCTTTAGCAGGCAATTCTACAGATGACTCACGAGCTTCTTGCGATTCCGACGATGCGTTTACGGCGAGTAATTGAGTTTCAGATTCTGAAGATATAACAGTTTCGGATTCTGATAACTCAACCATCGGCATATCGACTGTTTCAGTATTTGCAGCAGGCGCTTGATCCATAGATTCCACGGGTTCTGTCGTCACTTCATCCAAGGTCTGCATCTCTGCTTGAGGGGAGGTATTAGAAATCTCTTCGAGTTCTGCAACGGGGACTTCGACCCATTGGGGCGTTAACACATCAATCGCCCCGCTACTCTCCAAAGCCACCTCGCCAATCTGCGCCGCCCGAATCTGCTCCACACATTCCGCTTTCGTCCAGGCTGCCCGTTCAAACCCTGTTTTTGCCCCCGTCGGAACACGAGGCCGTCCAGTTTTCACCTGTCGCGTGACGGATTTTCCGTTGATTTCTAAAGTAATTTCTCCCGGTTCCAAAAACGTCGGAGGAATCGGCGGTAGGATCTCTTCAGACAGTTCACCCTCTTCTGCCCATGTCGGCGTTTTGGGTTCATCCCCCACATTGTCACGACGCCGACGACGTCCGCCCCGTCGGCCCCGTCGGTTTCGATTACTCGTAACGGCGTCTTCGGAATTGTCGGGAAGTTCGTTGAAATCCGAAAAATTTTCGTTCTCCCCTTCGTCGGTTTCGGGAATTAACGGAAGGTCTTCTTCAGACGACAGGCTCCGTAGCGGTCGTTCGCTCGGCGCATCAAAGAAAACCGACGGCGGTAAATCGCTTGCAGGCAAAGGTGATAACGGCAAATCGCTCATATCCGGGGTGAGCGACGGTGATGATGGCAACGATGGGGGAAGATCGCGGTCATTTCGGCGACGTTCAGGACGGGGATCGCTTCGACGACGGGGAGATGGTGGGGGGATCGCCGTCGGTTTTTCGGCCACGAGCGGGGAGCGCAAAGGTCGTGGCGGCTCCAAGGTCGACGGGTCAGCGGTAGGGAGTGGTGAGGGTTCAGCGGGACGACGCCCTTCTGCAAACAGACTCTGCCACTGCCAATGCAGCACGTCGGGGTCACCAAACTGTTCTGCGTAAAGGGCATTCTGCGGCGGGACAGGCCGATTGAGGTTCACGGTACGGATGGTCGGTTCATCGCCATTGCCGCGAGGGGTAGGCCGTTCTTCGGCGTTCGTTTCTTTAATTCGATCAATGAGTTGGTAACTGGGTACCCCGACAAATGCCGCTACTTCATCGACCCGTTGGCGTTGCATTTCGTAATGCGGCGTCTGCAAATTGGCGTCGGGAATTAGAACGGTGGTCACTTCATAACGTTCTTCAATCGCTCTTAAGGCCGCCCGCTTCTCGTTTAATAGATAGGTAGCGACATCGACCGGGGCACGCACGAGAACCTGTGCGGTGCGATCTTTCATCGCTTCCTCTTCTAAGAGACGCAAAATTCCCAGCGCTAAGGAAGGAGTTGTCCGAATCGTGCCTTGGCCGTCGCAACGGGGACAGGTCACGTGACTCGCTTCATCCAAGGAAGGCCGCAACCGCTGACGCGACATCTCAAACAAACCAAAGCGCGAGATTCGCCCTAACTGTACGCGGGCTCGGTCGAGTTTAAGTAAATCGCGCATCTTATTTTCGACGTCTCGTTGATTGCGCGGTGACCCCATGTCGATGAAGTCGATCACAATGAGGCCCCCCAAATCCCGCAATCTCAGTTGGCGGGCAATTTCTTCCGCCGCTTCCAGATTGGTCTGCAACGCGGTCTCTTCGATGTCGTTCCCCTTGGTAGCCCGTGCGGAATTGATGTCGATGGCTACGAGCGCCTCGGCATAATCCACGACAATGGCCCCCCCTGAGGGCAATTTCACTTCGCGTTGGTAAGCCGTTTCAATCTGAGATTCTATCTGATAGCGCGTAAATAACGGGGTAGATTCTTGATAGAGCTTTAGTTTTGGCAAATTAAACGGCATCACCTGTTCCATAAAACGGCGTGCCTGTTCATAAATTTCTGCGTTATCGACGAGAATTTCGCCAATATCCCCGCGCAGATAATCGCGCAACGCCCGAATGATGATGTTGCTTTCTTGGTAGATGAGGATGGGGGCCCGACTTTTCTCCCCCGCATCGACGATGGACTGCCATAACTGTTGCAGATAATCCAAATCCCATTGCAATTCCTCCCGCGTCCGCCCCAATCCTGCGGTTCGTACGATCAATCCCATCCCCTCGGGGACATCCAGTTGCGCCATTGCTTCCCGAATTTCCTGCCGATCTTCCCCCTCAATGCGACGGGAAACGCCCCCTGCTTTGGGATTATTGGGCATGAGAACTAAATACCGACCGGCAAGGCTGACGTAGGTGGTCAGGGCAGCTCCCTTATTTCCCCGTTCTTCTTTGTCGATCTGAACGAGTACCTCTTGTCCCTCTCTGAGGACATCTTTCATATTTAGCCGTCCAGACTGCCCATTTTGGGCGGCTTGTTCCCTTGCCGTGTCTAACGCCGTACCGTAATACCGTCGTTCAATTTCCTTGAAAGGTAAGAATCCGTGCCGTTCTGCCCCGTAATCGACAAATGCCGCTTCTAAACTCGGTTCGAGTCGGGTAATGCGTCCCTTGTACACATTCGCTTTACGTTGCTCGCGAGACGGGGTTTCGATGTCCAAATCGAATAATTTTTGTCCATCCACTAAAGCAACGCGCAATTCTTCTTTTTGCGTTGCATTGATGAGCATTCTTTTCATTCACCACACTCCGGCGCTCAACCGACCCGCGTTCCGTTGTCGCCGACGAACCTGCCGACGCTGCAACAGTAAAACTGGAGCGAGACGACAAGTATCGCGAGCTGCGCCTCAAAACGGCGGGGGAGCAGGAGCGCACTTCAGTAATTCACCGCTCTGTTGGGGGGCGAGCGGTGGAGGAACCCAGGGGTCGACCGCATGTACAAGCCATCGACAAAAAACTCGGCGCGGTGTCGCGTGGGGTCCATAAACCCGCGACGGCGACAACGGCGCGGAAATATAACAGTGCAATGCAACAGCGCCAATTCGCGATGAATTCGCCAAAATGGCAGCACACCGAATTAGAGTTCTTTTAATCCATGACGACGCCTTCTAATCTCCCTTTAACCATCACGGCGGATTATCAAAATCAACGCCTCGATAATTATCTTTTACGCATTCTAAAAGGGGTTCCTAAAAGCCTCATTTACCGTCTTATTCGCCAAGGTGCGGTGCGCGTAAATCAAAAACGCATTAAGCCCGAATATCGCTTGCAATTAGGCGATGAATTACGGCTACCGAATTTGCGGCAAAGCGAATCCGAACTCCCCAATTTACCGCACGCCTGGTTAACGCGCATCGAGCAATCTGTCATTTTTGAAGACGAGCAACTCATTGTGTTAAATAAACCGGTGGGACTGGCTGTTCATCGGGGCAGTGGTGTCAATTTCGGCGCGATTGATGGCTTGCGGGCGCTTCGGCCCCAACAGCCTTATTTGGAGTTAGCGCACCGTCTCGACCGCGATACGAGTGGCTGTTTACTCTTTGCCAAAACAGCCACCGCATTACAGGCCATTCAACAGGGCCTCCTCAATGGAACCTTGGAAAAACGCTATGTCATCATTTGCTTAGGTCAGTGGCGAGGGAAAAAGCGTGTCGAGGCCCCTTTGCGCAAAGGCGCTTTACGAGGCGGGGAACGCCTGGTCATGGTGTCGGAAACGGGCCAAACAGCGTGTACGGAATTTACGGTTCGACGGGCAAATTCGCGGGCATCCTGGGTCGATGTGCAACCGATCACAGGCCGTACCCATCAAATTCGCGTCCATGCGGCCCACGTGGGGCATCCCATTGCAGGCGATGAACGTTACGGCGATGCGGAATTTAACCAGCTGCTTGCAGTGCACAATTTGCGCCGTTTATTTTTACACGCAATCGCTATTAAATTACCGTTACCCCAGGGGATTTTGCAGCTCGAAGCCCCTTTGGATGGTGATTGGCAGCGGGCCGTCGATTACTTAAACCTTTAATTTTAGGAGATATTTTCGGTGAATACCCCCAACGATCAGTGGGCACGTGACGCGTTAATTAAACTTGCCGAAGCTTCGTTAGTTGAGCAACGCATTAAGCGTCGTTGGAACCTCATTTTTAAACTTTTAGTATTAGCCTATTTAACGACGATTTTATTCGCCGTTTGGCCGCGAGAGGGATTTGAATTAAGTGAAAAATCACACACTGCATTGGTTCGCATTAACGGCACCATTGCCCACGATCAAGAGGCCAATAGCGAAAACACCATTAAAAGCCTGCGGCGGGCATTTGAAAGCCCTCATTCAAAAGGCGTGGTCATCGCGATTAACAGCCCAGGAGGTAGCCCCGTTCAGGCAGCTGAGATTTTCGATGCGATTCGGGAATTACGGAAGCAGCATCCCAATAAACCCTTATTTGCGGTCATCGGCGATGTGGGGGCTTCCGGGGGGTATTACATCGCGGCTGCGGCCGACAAAATTTACGCCAATTCATCGAGTTTAGTCGGCTCGATCGGCGTGATTGCCGGGGGATTTGGGTTTGTGGATCTCATCAATCAATTGGGCATTGAACGCCGAGCCTATGTCGCGGGAGAAAATAAAGCGCTACTCGATCCGTTTTCTCCGGAAAATCCTGCACATCGGGCCTTTTTCCAAGGACAACTCGATCTCGTTCACCAACAATTCGTTGACGCCGTTAAACAGGGACGCGGCGACCGTCTTGCGGAGAATGATGAGATTTTTTCAGGGTACATTTGGGCCGGCAGCGCCGCGAAAGAATTGGGGTTAATCGACGACCTGGGAACCGTGCAATCTGTGGCAGAACAGGAGATTAAAGCAGCCGAAATCGTGGATTACACCCGCAAAGGCGGATTTTTGGATCGGTTTGCCCGTCGGTTTGCCCTCGAATTGTACTATGGGTTAACCACGTGGCAGTGGCGATGATCGGGCGTTGTTTGCGCGATTTCATGCCGACGGCGACGCCCCCAAGATGTTTCCCAATCCTTCCTCAACCTAGGCTAGACCATGCACGATGATTTCGACCCCCAAGACGCTAGGGACTTCGAGCTGTCCACCCTTGCGATTCGCGCCGGTACCCAACGAACCGCAGAAGGCGAACACAGCGAAGCGATTTTTCCCACCTCTAGCTTTGTATTCGCCAACGCCGCCGATGCTGCGGCCCGCTTTAGCGAACAGACCCCCGGCAACATTTACGCCCGTTTCACCAATCCCACCGTCGATTTATTTGCCCGTCGCCTAGCGGCCCTCGAAGGGGGGAATTGGGCCATTGCCACGGCTTCGGGTATGAGTGCCGTATTAGCTACATGTCTCGCGACCTTGCAGCAAGGGGACGAATTGGTGTACTCGGCGGACATTTTTGGCGCCACAGTCACCCTATTCGCCAAGTATTTACCGCGTTACGGCATTAAAACGACGGCGGTTTCGTTGACTGACCTTGCCGCGTGGCAACAAGCGATTTCGCCGAAAACCAAGCTGTTTTACCTCGAAACGCCTTCCAACCCCCTGATGCAGATTGCGGACATTCCCCAATTAGCCACGCTCGCCCGCACCCACAACATTAAACTGATCGTCGATAACTGTTTTTGCACCCCCATTTTGCAGCAGCCCCTTGCGTTGGGCGCGGATTTGGTCATCCACTCGGCGACCAAATATCTGGATGGCCAAGGTCGATGTGTTGGGGGCGCAGTGGTGGGCAATGATCCTTTGATTTACAAAGAGATTTACGGGTTTTTGCGGACAGCGGGGCCAACGATGAGTGCATTCAATGCGTGGGTGTTTCTGAAGGGCTTAGAAACGCTGCCGGTGCGTATGAAGGCGCACTGTGAACAGGCCCAACACCTCGCCGAATGGTTACAACAGCAGCCCGCGATCAAACAGGTGTACTACCCCGGGTTGCCCAACCATCCCCAACACGCCCTCGCTAAGTCGCAGCAACGAGGGTTTGGCGGAATTGTCGCGTTTGAGCTTGCGGATCAGACGGCGGCGTGGACCGTCATCGACCACACCCAACTTTTTTCGATTACAGCCAACCTAGGGGACACCCGCAGCACCATCACCCATCCCGCCACCACCACCCATGGCCGTTTAAGCCAAGCCGAGCGCGATAAAGCGGGCATCACGTCGGGGCTGGTGCGTTTATCGGTGGGGCTTGAGGCCCTCGACGATCTCAAAACCGATTTAGCAAGAGGCATCAAAGCGTTATGAGTTTTTCCCCCGTGGCCATTCCCCCGCAGATTCAGGCGATCACCTTCGACCTCGACGACACGTTATGGCCCATTACACCGGTTATTCAGCAGGCGGACGCAGCGCTTAACGATTGGTTGGACATTCATTTTCCCGTCTTGGGGGCTCGTTATCGCGAAGATCAGTTGCTTGAGATTCGTCAAGCGGTGGCCCACCAATTCCCTGAGCGTGCCCATGACTTCGCGTTTCTGCGAACCACCACCCTGGCGCAAGCGGCCCAGTCGCTAGGAATTTCGGACTTTTGCGCGCAAACGGCTTACGAAATCTTTCACGCGGCCCGTAACCAAGTCGTGCTGTATCCAGAGGTGACGGCGGCGCTAGACCGATTGGTGTTGCACTATCCATTAATCGCCCTCTCAAACGGGACCACCGACATCGAACGAGCGGGAATAAGTCGTTGGTTTGTCGATAGTTTTACTGCTGCGCAGGTGGGTCATCCCAAACCTCACCCCGCGATGTTTTTAGCCGCCTGTTCAAAGCTCAATTTGTCCCCTGAACAGGTGCTTCACTTGGGGGATGATCCGGTTCACGATGTATTAGGTGCACAACAAGTCGGGATGTTAGCGGGGTGGATTAATCGTCGTGGACGGGATTGGCCGACCGAAATACCGCGTCCGTTAATCGAATGGCCCGATTTAACACCCTTATTCATCGCCCCGTAAAATGCACTTAATTGATTGAAAACACGGTGTTTTCGCTAAAAAACTCGCCTTATGGCCCTTACACAGTCGCTATTCTGGGAAGCGTATTTTTGTCGTTATGGCGTTACGCGCAATCGCCCATTCTCAATAACGATGCCGTGGTTTATTTGCAACAAGCGAGCCTATTAAGCGCTCATGAATGGGAAGCCGCATGGGCCTTGTACAAATGGCCGTTTTACGCAGGCCTCATCGCTTTTATCCAACAAATCAGCGGGTTATCCCTAGAGACCGCTGCCAGATTGCTCGATATGGGATTGTGGACAGGGGTGACCGTTGCCTTCGTGCACTGTATTCATACGTGGTGTCCCCGCCACGCACCGTTGTGGAGCGCTACGGTCGTCATTTTGGGGTACCCGTGGGTGAACGAAATGCGTCCGCTCATCATTCGAGAAGCGGGCTACCTGGCGTTTTACCTAGTGGGCATTGGTTACCTATTAAAATCCACGCAACGCATTGATCTCAAAAGCGAAATAAGTGCATTACTTGCCTTTTTGATGGCCGGATTATTTCGGATTGAAGGAGGATTAGGGGTGCTGCTGGCCAGCGCGTGGATGACGCGACATACCCCAAAATGGCGACTCGTCATGAGCGGGTTTGGGGGCGTGGTGGTGGTGGTGGCCGCTGCGTTCTGGTTACACGAAACGGGCGCCGGTCAACA
Organism: uncultured Candidatus Competibacteraceae bacterium; assembly: GCA_964613675.1. Taxonomy (GTDB): domain Bacteria; phylum Pseudomonadota; class Gammaproteobacteria; order Competibacterales; family Competibacteraceae; genus DAIUCA01. The sequence continues at coordinate 7,704 of CAZTIH010000046.1, read as the reverse complement.
TTGGCAGCAAGGCGTGGAAGGCGTTCGCGCACTTTTACGGTTTGAGGCGAAAAATTACAGTGAAATCGCGTGGTTTACCGTATTACTGGTCTTACTGGTAGGGTCAATCGTGACTCGCCTCACAATTCCTTACTGCATTCTCACGGGGTACGCCGTCAGACACCGCCTCATTCCCACATCGGGCTACCCTTTGTGGGTAAGCTTGCTATTACTGCAACTCGTTGTTTTAGCAGGACAATTAGCGGCACATGGATTTTTAACCCGCCGCTACTCGCTCGCCTTTGCCCTGACGGCGATGTTAGCGGTGCCTTTTGCAGTGGCGGCGTTGAAGCAAAATCGGGCGCAACACCCCTGGCGTTGGCGTATGGTGGTGGCGGCATTGGTCGTAATGTTTCTCGATAGTCTTACAACGACGGGCGCAACCCAGCATTATCGCATTGAGGCGGGAAAGTGGTTGTTGACCCAAGAAATTCCTACTTTAATTGCAAGTCCAGACCGACCCTTGCTTTGGTACGCACAAGCCCTTCCCGATAGCTACGAATTGGCTAATCGCTGGCGAACTTGGTCGTTACAGGATATAGACTGGAAATTGCGCGAAATAAACGATTTTCATGGAAAATCCTGGCTAGTGTTACCCGTCAATGATCCAAGGTTTGCGACGGCGTTGCGGGTAAATTTAGGCGACCCCCACCAAATTTTTCAAAATGAACGCCGCCACGCGATTTGGATTTACCCCCCGACGATTCCTCAAAATTGAACAAAATCCGTAACTCTCCATGATGTGATCCGAATGGGGGCCCTGGAGCCGTGCCCCCACCGGCGTATTTTTCTTTTTCCTTGGGAAAAAGCGTTGAATGGGTTGAAAAATTTGTTCAGTTCAATGGGCATCATCCCTGAGTTTGGAAATTGAAATGATGAGAAATTTATTCAACTTAACGGGCATCGTCCCCGCATTTGGAGATTGAAACGATGAAAAAAAGCCTTCCTCTCTTGATCCTTACGGTTGCGAGTTTTTCACCCGCCGCCCTTGCACAGGAAACCTCGATTTGGGGCGCCATTACCGAAATGGTCACGCCCTATGTGGATTCCACGACGCCCTTACTCGAAGAAGCTGCGAAACAAGCACAATCCCTTACTGAAAATGCCAGTTCTTACGCAAATCAGGCGTTAACTTGGTCACAGGAAGATCTCGAAAATCATGGAAAATGGCGCTAAAAAGTGGAAATATTGTCATTTTCAGACCTCAATGCCCTCGAAAATCGACTAAATGCGCTGGGTAATGAAAAGTGGGAATGGTTTTTTGCACGGGAAACCGATACGGGACTGATCGTTATTTTGCGACAGCCCGTCGTTAGCTATCTGAGTTCCGCCGGGCAAGGATTAGGCGCGATTCCCTTGATGATCCCCTCGGTTTTGCCCCGACAATCCCCACCCCGTCCATAAAAACCAGTCGGAAACGATATTTGATGGGAGAAGACATTTCTCCCTTTTCCTTAGTTTTCTGGACTTGGCTAGGCGTGGGGATAAGCGCGAACGGGTAGGCTTTGAGCTTTTTCGTGAAGATTAAGATGCGATGGATTTGTGAAAACCTTAACGGTAGGTAATCAGACACGCCAGACGGGGATGACTTTACCTCCGCGCTATCCTTCCCCGCTCTGAAGGACAGGGCTTGTCGCGCATTTTGGTCATGAACCGCTCAATGTGGGGTTTATAACAATTTAACCCGATTTAACTCATTGAATTAGCGAGATATTAAGGCTGGTATAACCGTTGCAGATCAATTCCAAAAAACGCAGCACAGCTAATACAACTCGGAGCCGATGATGAAAAGCCAAAAAGACCTCTCTGCCTTGCTCGACGAACCCGCGTGTAGCCATAACAAAAAAGAAAAATCGGGGTGTGCCAAGACGAAACCAGGAGCGACCGCAGGAGGTTGCGCCTTTGATGGCGCCCAAATCGCGCTCCTCCCCATTGCCGATGTCGCGCATATCGTTCATGGCCCTATCGCTTGTGCGGGCAGTTCATGGGACAACCGAGGTACTCGTTCTTCGGGGCCGTCGTTGTATCGCATCGGCATGACCACCGATTTATCGGAACAAGACATCATCATGGGATCTGGGGAAAAGCGGCTGTTTTACGCGATTAAACAGGCCGTTGACGATTTCAAACCCGCAGCGGTATTCGTTTACAACACCTGTATTCCAGCCCTCATCGGTGACGATTTAACCGCCGTGTGTAAAGCGGCCCAGGCCCGTTGGGAAACCCCCGTCGTCCCCGTCGATTGCGCGGGATTTTACGGCACGAAAAATATGGGCAACCGCATCGCAGGCGACGCCATGGTGGAATATGTCGTGGGCACTCGGGAGCCCGATCCTCTCCCCATTTCTGCGATCCGCCTCGGCATTACCGTCCACGATGTTAACTTGATTGGCGAATACAACATTGCGGGCGAGCTTTGGCACCTATTGCCCTTACTCGACGAACTGGGGATTCGCGTCCTGTGCACGTTAGCCGGCGACGCCCGTTACCGCGAAGTGCAGACCATGCACCGTGCTGAGGTCAACATGATGGTGTGTTCTAAGGCGATGTTGAATGTGGCGCGAAAACTTCAGGAACGCTTTGGAACCCCTTGGTTTGAGGGCAGTTTTTACGGCATTACCGATACCTCCCAAGCACTGCGCGACTTCGCCAAGCATATCGGCGATCCCCATCTCACCGAACGCACGGAAGCCCTCATCACGCGGGAAGAAGCCCGCATCCGCCGTGAATTAGAAGTCTGGCGACCTCGTTTGGAGGGCAAGCGGGTGCTGCTGTACACCGGTGGCGTGAAATCGTGGTCCGTAATTTCGGCTTTGCAGGATTTGGGGATGGTGGTCGTAGCCACCGGGACCAAAAAATCGACGGAAGAGGATAAAGCCCGCATCCGAGAGCTGATGGGGGACGACGCACAGATGATCGACGACGGTAATCCGCGGGCGTTACTCAATTCGGTTCGCGATTACCGTGCCGATATTCTGATTGCCGGCGGACGCAACATGTACACCGCGCTAAAGGCCCGTCTTCCCTTTCTCGACATTAACCAAGAACGCGAATTTGGTTATGCCGGTTACGAAGGTATGTTGGAACTGGTTCGGCAGTTAGCGTTGACGATGGAAAGCCCTGTATGGCCAGCCGTTCGTCAGCCCGCACCGTGGATTACCCCCCCGATGAGTCGTGCGGTCGGCGCAAACTAGGCCGTTTTAGAGGAGTTATCTATGGCTGAGATCATTCGTCGCAATAAACCCCTTGCCGTGAGTCCCCTAAAGGCGAGTCAACCGGTGGGTGCGGCACTGGCATTTTTGGGGATTGAAAATGCGATGCCCATGTTCCACGGTTCCCAGGGATGTACGGCCTTTGCGAAGGTCTTTTTCGTTCGGCACTTTCGAGACCCGATTCCGTTGCAGACCACGGCCCTCGATCAGGTATCGACGATCATGAACCCGGAAGACAATGTGATTGAAGGACTTCGGGCAATTGCCAGCAAGTCCAAGCCGTCCCTGATTGGGGTACCGACCACGGGGCTGGCGGAAACGCAGGGTTCAGATGTGCATCGTGCTGTGAGGGAGTTTCGTCAGCAGTATCCCGAATTTGCTTCGACGCCGATTGTTGCGGTGAATACGCCCGATTTTAATGGTTGTTTGGAATCGGGGTACGCGGCCGCCGTGACGGCTATGATCGACGTTTTGGTTCCCGATGCGGCGACGGCCCAAACTGAACCTCGAAAAAATCCCAAGCAAGTCAATGTACTTATGGGATCATCGCTCACGCCGGGGGACGGTGATGAGATTAAAACGATCATCGAACAGTTTGGGTTAACACCGATTCTGCTGCCCGATTTAAGCGATTCTTTAGACGGTCACTTAGTCGAGGCGGATTACTCCCCCCTAACTTTGGGCGGTACCCCGGTTAAAGCGTTTAGCGAACTCGGCAATGCGGCGGCCACCCTGGTCATTGGTCATTCGCTGCATCACGCGGCGGATTTACTCAAAAAACGTACCCATGTGCCCGATCATCATTTTCCCCATCTTCTTGGTTTGAAGGCGATGGACAAGTTTCTAATGACCTTGAGTGAAATAAGTGGCCAACCCGTGTCCGCTAGGCAGGAACGAGCCCGCAATCGCTTACAAGATGCGATGGTGGATTGTCACTTTATGTTGGGCCTCAGCCGCATTGCGTTGGCTGCTGATCCGGATGTCGTTGTGGCGATGAGTCAATTTCTGGCGGAAATGGGGGCGGAAACGGTGGCGGCGATCAGTTCGGCAAAAGCGGAGCATCTGGAATACGCGGCGGCAAAGACCGTACAAATCGGGGATTTAGATGATTTAGAGCGTGCGGCCCGTGAACAGAATGCCCAGCTCGTGATTGGTAACTCTCACGCCGTTGAAACCGCTAAACGCTTGAATTTGCCGCTATTAAGGGCTGGTTTTCCGCTTTATGACCAAGTGGGCGCATCACAACGGTTGTGGGTGGGATACGCCGGCAGTCGCCAAGTGATTTTTGATTTAGCCAATCTGCTGTTAGGTCACCACGAAGGCATTTCCCCTTACCGCTCGATTTATGGGCAAAAACTCGAATATCAGGAGACCGACCATGCGTCTGCAACGCCATCTGCGACTGGTCGCCAAGAACGCTGAGAGTACTACGATGATTAAAATTGCCTTTGCTACCGATGATTTTAAGACGGTCAACCAACATTTTGGCTCGTCGAGTGCCTTTGCGATCTACATGATCAGCGCCACCGAGCTCACTTTATTGGAAGGCGCTCAGTTTGGGGAACTTGCCCAAGACGGCAATGAAGACAAGTTGTCGATCAAAATCCAAGTTCTGGAAGGCTGTGCGGCGGTGTATTGCTTAGCGGCGGGGGGATCCGCAGTGCGTCAACTGCTGGCGGCGGGTATTCAACCCGTTAAGGTAGAAGGGCAACCCGAAATTATGCAATTAATCAATGCGTTACAAACCGAACTCCAAACCACTCCCTCGCCGTGGCTCGCAAAAGCCCTAGCGAAAAATGCTCCCGCTCAAGACCGTTTCGCCCAGATGGAAGCCGAAGGGTGGGCCGAATAATTGTTCTGTTATGCCCCATTAGGAGTTCTAAACCATGTCTGAAGTTAGCGATCTCGCTATTACCCCCGATCACCCTTTGTTGAAAAGCCCTGTCGCCCAGGAAATGATCCGTCAACTCCGTGCCCTCGACACTTACGGCACCTATGAAGGGTGGAGTGAAGCGCGGATTCTCGATCCGTTCATCGTGACAAAAGAACGCGCACGAGAGATTCCCGTCATTGGCGATCCGGACGAAATCGTGTTATCGCGGGTAAAAGCCTATTACAACGGCATTTCCTGTCTCATTGAACAGCGAACTGGGCGTATGGCGGCGCCGACGGTGCAAATTAGCCATGAAGGGTTTGGTAAGGCGCTGATTGTCGTAGGACGTCTGGTCGTTATCTTTAAGACGTTAAGAGATGTCCACCGATTTGGGTTTCGTACCATCGAAAAACTCGATGAAGACACCACCCAAATGGTCGATCAAGCGGTCGCCCTTATCGAGCAGTTTCCCGAGGTTGCTGATTTATAAATGATTGATTTTTAAGAGGATAAAAGCTAATGAGTGACGATATCAAAGCGTTAGATAAAGAAGTCAAAAAACTTAAGCGCATCGTGAGCGAATGGGCCTCTCAGCTACATGATTTAGTTGAAGATAAGCTGCCTCACGGTTACGAGGTTCTGCCGCAATTATCCCAATCGACCTATGACGCCTGTGTCGCGTGGGCCGAGGCAGAAGCCCGCCTTAAAGCTGCCCAAGCTAAAGTGGAGGCATAACCCGTGGCTGACCTGATTACCGGTATTACCCGAGGCGGTGCAGTCTGGACACCGACCTTTGTCACGGGCGTCGATGCCCATACCTGCATTGGTTGTGGACGATGCTTCAAAGTTTGCCCTCGCGATGTCTTCACGTTGCTAGAGAAAGCCGAAGTGCTCGGCGATGACTACGAAGAGGAAGATGATGACGACAACGCTATGGTGATGGCGGTGAAAGATGCGATGGATTGCATTGGATGCGGGGCTTGTGCGCGGGTGTGCCCGAAAAACTGCCATACCCACGCGCCCGCCGCTGCGGCCTAACACTCAACCCCATGTCACAACAAGTTCGCAAAAACGAATTAGCATGGTCGTTCCTCAACTTAGGAGTGAATACCATGCTTTTTCGCTTAATTTTGTGCGGTATCGCGCTTTACGGGAGCACCGCGAGCGCCCAAGACGCCTTATCTGAGCGAAGTACCCTGTTGATTGTTAGCGAAGCCTGGGAGGGCGCAACCAATGAAGATGGCAGCGGGTTTTACTGGGAACTTGTTCGCTTGATTTACGAACCTGTTGGCTATCGCGTGGAAATTCGCACAGTGCCTTATGCCCGCGCCGTCAATCTCGTGCGTCAGGGGCAAGCGGATGGGTGGTTGGGGGCTTATCTGGATGAAGAAGATTTCGCCATTTTTCCCCAACAGCACTACGACGCAGATCGCGTGAGCGCATTGGTTTATGCCCCCAATTTTCCCATCTGGGAAGGAAAGTCCTCTTTAGAAGGAAAATTGTTGGGATGGATCAATCAGTATCAATACGAAGAATATTTAGAAGTTTCTGTCGTTCCCTACCGTTTGACCAGCCGTCGTTCTGGGGTTTTGATGTTGGAACGAGGTCGCCTTGATGCCCTTCTCGATGCGGATTCAGAACTCAAAATCGAGTTGGAACGATTATCGACCGAAGTAGATGCGCAGAACTTTCACAAGCATTTTGTGATGGATTTGCCGCTGTATCCCGCTTTTGCGAATAATCAGCGAGGTGAGAGTTTGGCGTACATTTGGGACCAACGGCTGAAATTGTTACACGAAAGTGGTGAACTTCGTCCTTTTTACCAAAACGCTGGCTACACAGAGATTTATCCGTTTGACGACGCCCTACCAGACTAAACTGTCATTGCAAAAGCCTGGTTTGGCCAAAGCCCATGAACTGATTCGGAATTTAGGCAGTGCAGTGGGCTTTTTTATGAGTATTTGGACAATATTGCGAGGAACTTACCTATGAAATCGGTTTTCGTCTTTTGGTTGCTACTCACGCCCCTGATAAGTGTAGCCCTTGAAGTAAATCCCTTTTACGCGCCCGCTCATGATGAATGGCATTTAACTCAACGTGAGCAACGCCAAGCCAACAATCCCCAACGTCAGCAGCGCCAGGCCAATAATCCCCAACGTCAGCAGCGCCAGGCCAACAATCCCCAACGTCAGCAGCGCCAGGCCAATAATCCCCAACGTGAGCAGCGCCAGGCCAACAATCCCCAACGTCAGCAAGCCCGCCCCGGAAATTCCACTAATCGCCGCAATCTTTTCGCAGGACGCCCCCAAGCGACCTCACCGAATTCCATGCCCAATACGCCAAATCCAAGCACTGGCATAAGTTCAAGCACCGCTGTTATGGGGGGATTAGGCGCGGCGGCTTTGGGGGCAGGGGTAGCGGCCTATGCGATGGGGGGAGATGCCGAATCGGCAACATCTCAAGCAGCCTCCGCAGAGCGTTCCACGCTTACGATGCGTGAAAATTCTGCATCAGAAACACCTCAAGCGACCTCAGCAGATCGTTCTACTCCCGTCGCCAATGAACCCCCAAGCCTCAATT
>CAZTIH010000045.1:7688-17340 GCA_964613675.1 uncultured Candidatus Competibacteraceae bacterium | reverse complement strand
TGGATCGCGATGGCGTCATCAACTACGAACGCGACGATTACATTAAGTCGCCAGACGAGTGGGTGCCCCTACCGGGCAGTGTGGAGGCCATCGTGCGGCTTCGACAGGCGGGATTTCGCGTGGCGGTCGCGACGAATCAATCCGGCGTTGAACGGGGACTGTTTTCGCTCACAACCCTTCACGCCATTCACACCAAAATGACTCAATTGATTGAAAAACAAGGCGGTTTTCTCGATGCCATTGTTTACTGCACCGCCGTAGACAATGCGCACCCACAACGCAAACCCCATCCGGGGATGTTGCAGACACTGTTAACGCAGTTTCGGCCGTCGCGGGCGTGGATGGTGGGGGACAGTTTGCGGGATCTGCAAGCGGCGGAACGGGCCAATCTGCCGAGCCTGTTGGTAAAAACGGGCCGAGGTCGGGAGACGCTCCAGAAAATCGCGCATCCGAATGGGTTTGAGAATTTGGAAATAGCGGCACAATGGCTGATTTCTATTCACAAAGAGGTTCAATAAATGGTGCAGACCGTGAGACGCTTCCTCGCCGGAATGGCATTCACACTGGGATTTGCGCTATCGACAGGGCTCATTTCGACCTTAGTCGTCGTCGGCTTTTGGCTGCCGCTTCGTTACCGCTATGCGTTAACCAAACTCTGGAGTGGCTTTAACGTGGCGTGGGTAAAATACTGTTGTGGGGTCGATTATCGCGTGAGTGGACTTGAGAATTTGCCGACCGATACCCCCGTCGTCGTGTTATCCAAGCATCAATCTACCTGGGAAACCCTGTTTCTACATTGGCAACTGCCCCAAATGAGTTGGGTGATTAAGCGGGAATTGCTTTGGGTTCCGTTTTTTGGCTGGGCGATGGGGTTATTAGCACCCATTGCCATTGAACGGGCACAGGGCGCGAATGCGTTGAAACAGGTGTTGCGTCAGGGAAAGGCATTGTTGGCCCGAGGACGGTGGGTGTTGTTATTTCCCGAGGGGACGCGCCTCAAACCGCTGACCCGTATGAAATATGGCGCGAGTGGCGTGAAGTTAGCCGTAATGGCGGGCGTACCCATCGTGCCGATAGCCCTGAATTCGGGGCATTACTGGGGGCGTAAGGAGTTTATTAAGACACCAGGGGTAATTGAGGTGGTGATTGGGGCACCGATCTCGACGGTAGGTCGAAAAGCCGATGATTTAACGCAAGAAGTAGAAAACTGGATTGAATCTCAAATGGAGAGGATTACGGGGCAGGTCGCGCAAAAATTCGATGCCTAACCCTTCCTCACCGAAGCGGAATAATCTCCGTTCACAGTCCGCCACAGGGAACCGTTTCGCTGGGACAGCAGCGGCGTAACGTGTTGGCCAATAATCCAAAATCCCGCCCGTGCGAATGGGTACGCCGCCACACTAAGCCAATTCGCCGAGACTCCCCACCACGCAATCGCCGAATCGCAACTTTAGACGGATTAATATTCGCCACCGCTAGGGAAGGTAATAACGTACATCCTCGGCCAACCGCGACTAGGTGTAGCAATGTTTCCAAGCTCGTCGCACGGCAATCGACGGCTTCCTCGGTGGGGGATTCGCGGCCTTGACAAATCGCCAGTGCCTGCCCACGCAAACAATGTCCCTCTGTCAGTAATAACAGTTCGAGGTCGTCTAAATCGCTGGGGGAAACGCCGTCTTGCTGGGCGATGGGATGCGTCGGGGGAATCGCGACATAAAAAGGTTCCTCAAATAAGAGACATAGCTCGTAGTCGTTTGAGTGAAGCGGTTCGGGCAGGGCGGGGAGCGCGACATCACATTGCAAGCAATCCTCGTTCGGACGTGGCGGCATCGGCGCCTTTGGCAATGCGAGTAGCGCGGCTTCTAATGAGCCATCGGCAAGTCGTGCACACAAATCTCGCGTTATCCCCTCCTGGATAATGAGTTGGAGTTTAGGGAAATTTGCGTTCACGGTTTGCAGTAGGTGAGGCAGATAGTAGGGGGCTAGGGTCGGAATCAGGCCCAGCGTCACGGTTCCTTCAAGGGGGCCGCTACGCAGACGCGTTAGAGATAAAATGGCGTCGGCTTCTGCAAGTAACCGCCGAGCCCGCTTGATGATGAGTTCCCCCATGGGCGTCAAGGTGGGGTGTTTACCCTGTCGATTGATTAGGGTTTGGCCCAAATATGATTCTAGTTTGCGCAGTTGAATCGACAATGTGGATTGCGTGACATGACAGGCCTCTGCGGCCCGACCGAAATGACGGTGATCGGCTAAAGCGACCAGATAACGCAGCTCGCGCAGAGTCAAAGAGGTCTCCTTCAAGTAGAAGTTAAGGGTATGGATCCCGGAATGGACAAAGGAGACGAGAACCCCCAGCGTCTTTGGGCCTCATCTGTGCACTAACTTCATAGGCATTGGCATGGATAAAGGAGAAACCCCCAGCGTCTCTGGGGGCGTTTTGCGTCATCGATTTTCAGAACCCAATGGCAATGGATACGGGATTAGATTTTCTGATCGAAACGGTCGAGTTCCATGACCTTAACCCATGCTTTAACGAAGTCTTGGATAAACTGCGCCTTGATGTCGGCACTTGCGTAGTATTCGGCAATGGCCCGTAGCTCAGAGTTTGAGCCAAAGACCAGATCCACGGGGGTCGCGGTCCACTTGAGTTGTTCCGTTGCACGGTCGTGACCTTCGTAAACGCCTTCTGTAGAAGATTTTGACCACACGGTGGACATGTCGAGCAAATGGACAAAAAAGTCATTCGACAGCGTGCCCGGTTGATGGGTAAACACGCCGTGGGGGGTACCGCCCGTATTGGCATTGAGTGCCCGCAACCCCCCGACCAACACCGTCATTTCGGGCGCACTAAGGGTCAACAGATTGGCTTTGTCCACCAACATTTCGATGGGAGACATCGGGGCCATGTCACTGTAGTAGTTCCGAAACCCATCCGCTTTAGGCTCCATTACGGCAAAGGATTCGGGGTCGGTCATCTCTTGGGACGCATCCATACGACCGGGCGTGAACGGAATATTGATCTCAACGCCACCTGCTTTTGCCGCTGCTTCAACGGCAGCCGTCCCTGCAAGCACAATCAGATCGGCCAAGGAAACTTTTTTATCGTTTTCCTGATTCGTGTTGAAAGCGTGTTGAATGCCCTCAAGTGTAGCCAGGACTTTGGCAAGTTCGCTGGGATCATTGGCGACCCAGTCTTTCTGAGGGACTAAACGAACCCGTGCCCCGTTAGCACCTCCCCGCATGTCACTCCCACGAAACGAGGCAGCCGAAGCCCAAGCGGTGCGAATGAGTTCAGCGGGCGTTAATTCGGTCTCCATCACCTGAACCTTAAGCATTTCAATGTCTTGTTCATCGATCAGCGCGTGATTCACGGCGGGAATCGGGTCTTGCCACAGTAAATCCACATCGGGCACATCCGCGCCAAGGTAGCGCGTGCGGGGTCCAAGGTCGCGATGGGTCAACTTAAACCAGGCTTTCGCAAAAGCGCGTTCAAATTCCTTGGGAACTTCTAAAAAGCGACGGGCAATTGGCTCATATTGTGGGTCAAATCGCAGGGAAAGGTCGGTGGTGAACATGATGGGGGCATGACGTTTGCCCTGGATATGGGCGTCGGGGACCAATGCAGATGCGGACGGATCCGAAGGAATCCATTGAACGGCCCCGGCTGGGCTTCGGGTCTGCACCCAAGTCCACCCAAAGAGGTTTGAGAGGTATTGACTCGTAAATGTCGTTGGACTTGAGGTCCAGGCCCCTTCGATGCCACTTGTGATGGTGTCCTCCGCGTTGCCTTTACCACAGGTGTTGTGCCAACCCAATCCTTGTGCTTCGAGCGGGGCACTGACCGGATCTGGCCCGAGGCAATCGGCGGGAGGATGAGCGCCATGGGCTTTACCAAAGGTGTGGCCGCCAGCAATCAGTGCGACGGTTTCTTCATCGTTCATCCCCATGCGGGCAAAGGTTTCGCGGATGCCATGGGCGGCGGCAAGGGGGTCGGGATTCCCGTTTGGCCCTTCTGGATTTACATAAATTAGCCCCATTTCTACTGCAGCGAGGGGACGTTCGAGTTGACCCTCGTCTTGGTGGCGCTGATCGCCTAACCAATTACTTTCGGGGCCCCAGTAAACCAAATCAGGTTCCCAGTCATCGGCCCGCCCCCCAGCGAAGCCAAAAGTTTCCATTCCCATAGACTCCATCGCCACGGTGCCGGCCAAGACCATGAGATCCCCCCAAGAAATGCGGGCGCCATATTTCTGTTTGATGGGCCACAGCAAGCGACGGGCTTTATCCAAGCTAACATTGTCTGGCCAATTATTGATGGGATCAAACCGCTGTTGTGCCCCTTCGGCACCGCCACGACCGTCCAAGGTGCGATAGGTACCCGCGCTATGCCAGGCCATCCGAATAAAGAGTGGGCCGTAATTGCCAAAGTCGGCGGGCCACCAATCTTGCGATGTGGTTAGCGTGGCGGCGAGGTCTTTTTTGACGGCGTCCAAGTCAAGGCTCATAAACGCCTCGGCATAATTAAAATCCGATCCCATGGGATTAGATGCCGGGTTGTGTTGGCGGAGGAGGGATAAATCAAGTCGGTTGGGCCACCAATCTTGATTGGTCATGGCAGTTTGGCGGGGTTGTGTGGCGGCGGGGCCGTAATTCTCTGCCTGTGTCAGGGGAGAAAGGGCAAGCATCAATGCGAGGGATAGCGTTCTAACTTTCATAGTGTAATGCGCCTTTGGTGGTTGGGTATGCAACGGCAGGCAGCATAGTAATCATTGAAAAGTTAGTGAATTTGATCGTTTCAAATGAGGCGATTGATGATTTCTATGAAGAGAGGAACGGATAGTGAAAACGCTGTGCTGCTTGTGGGCTGATGAGTAATTAACACCCTTCCCGCCCTGAAGGACGGGGATTCGGTAACGTTCCAGCATCTTTATTGGGGTGAACAAAGCGTTTTAGCTTGGAAAACTTGGTGGGGTTCTATCCCTGATGAGATTCAGACACGAACGGTATGGCCCCGATTTTGGCGTCTGTAAGTTCAATTCGCTTGGGCATTGCGCACATTCTGCACACAAGATTGTAGCGAAAACGGCTCGAACCGACGGGGAATTTCGTTGAAACCCCTGAAGAAACCTAAGCGGGTGATGGGAATCGAACCCACGCTATCAGCTTGGGAAGCTGAAGTTCTACCATTGAACTACACCCGCATTTGAATTCTGATGCTAGGGGTATCCTTTTTCACAAGCAAATAAAAAACGATTTTTTTGATAAAACTATGCGTTCTAAAAATAAGCAGAAAAAACAAAACTCCCTCTGGAATGCCCCCCTCCATCTGCCTTACTTGATTCCTAACCATTCTCCAACCCTATGTTTTAACGAAATTTTTGGGGCTGCACGACCGATTGTCCTAGAAATCGGGTTTGGAGATGGCGAAGTGTTGGTGCAGTCGGCGCGACACGATCCGAACACGCATTTTGTCGGCGTAGAAATCTACCAAGTTGGCGTGATTAATACGCTGACCGCCCTACAAAAAGCCGATTTTCCCCCCAACGTTCGGCTATTTCACGGCGATGCACGACTGTTCTATCCCCTTACCGAGGACGCGCAATTCTCCGAAATCCGCATCTTGTATTCCGATCCTTGGGGAAAACATCGTCATCAGTCCCGACGGCTCATCGACGAATTATTTCTGCTAACTTCGCTGACAAAGCTCTGTACGACGGGAAAGTTGCTGATTAAGACCGATGCGATAGCGTATGGGCAGGACATCGCTAAACTTTTGCAGAACCTCGCAGCGGCTGAAAAATTGACTTGGCAACCCAAAGATTTTGAACTGTTACCTTCAAAATATGAGCGTCGCGGACGTCTAAGACATCCCAATAGCCATAGTTTTATCATTCAGAAATACCCCTAACCTAAGAGAGAACCTTCTGTGACGCCTAAAAAAGCCATCATCAGCGTTTACGACAAAAGTGGCGTAATTGAACTTGCAACCTGTCTGCGGGCGCGGGGCGTGGAGATTTTGTCGAGCGGGGGAACCCATCAGCAATTAGTGGAACAGGGCATTGAAGCGACTAAAGTGGCGGATTACACGGGGTTTCCCGAAATGTTGGGCGGCAAAGTCAAAACGCTGCATCCCAAAATTCACGGAGGATTACTCGGCACCCCCGCTGAACTCGCCGAAATTACCGAACAAGACATTCCCAAAATCGACTTTCTGATCGTCAATTTCTATGCAACTCATCCCCATTCCGCCGTGAATTCAGATGCAGAGATTGCCGAAATTATTCAGCAAATCGACATTGGAGGGCCGACGATGGTGCGTAGCGCGGCTAAAAATTACGCCCACACCGTCGTGTTAACCTCCCCAGAAGACTATGCAGACTTCATCAAAGAATTTTCTGAAACGGGGACGATCAACGAATTGCAGCGTCTGAAGTGGGCACAAAAAGCTTTTCAGCACATTGCCCGTTACGACGCAGAAATCGTGAGTGAGCTCGACAAAATTGTCGCCTTCAAACAAGGGCAGTCCTCTGATGAACTCCCCGAGCAAAGCACCGTAATTGGCAACAAAATCATGGCGTTGCGCTACGGGGAAAATCCACATCAACCCGCCGCCCTCTACAAACAGACGAATCTGGAAACCGCGACCTTACAGGTTCTGAAAGGCGATATTTCCTTTAATAATCTCGTCGATGCACATAGCGCAGCAGAATGTGTGTCGAACTTTGCCGAACCCGCCTGCACCATCGTAAAACATGCCACGCCTTGTGGTGTTGCTGTCAAAGCATCTCTAAAAGACGCCTATGAGACGGCCTTCAAAACCGACCCGACTTCTGCTTTCGGCGGGGTGATGGCGTTTAATCGCCCCGTAGAGATCGAGACCGCCGCCGCGTTGGGACAACATTTTGTAGAACTGATCGTCGCACCGCACTTCTCGTCAGAAGCCTTGCAACTGCTGCAAACCCGTAAAAAATTGAAGTTGCTTCAATACCAAAAGGACGAAAGCGCCGCCGCACCGATCGAAATGAAGACCCTGTTTCAGAACTATTTGGCCGTACAGCGTCAAGATCAGCGGCCTAGTTTGGCAGATGCAGAATGCAAAACCCCCCATGAACTCACGGAAAAAGATTGGCAAGACCTTGAATTTGCTTGGAAAGTGTGTTTCTCGGTCAAGTCTAACGCTATCGTGCTTGCCCAAAATCAGATGACGATAGGGATCGGATCGGGACAGCCCAACCGCATTGGCGCCGCTAAAATCGCCATTGCCAACGCCGAACACTTCGGATTTTCCCCCCGAGGAACGGTGATGGCTTCCGATGGATTTATCCCCTTTCGCGATTTGGTGGACTACGCAGCGCAATTTGGCATTCGCGCCATCGTCCAGCCCGGCGGTTCTGTGCGAGATGGCGAAGTGATCGAGGCAGCCATCGCTAAAAATATCGCCATGGTGTTCGCACACCGACGGCATTTTAAACACTAACCCAGCGAGTCATTCCCTCGCATCGCGTTCTGAAATCGGGGCCTTAAACCCCGACCCTCAGCGTTCAGCGTTCGGAAATCCCTTTCCATAAACCCCGTTTACGCTATGAATCTCTCTCAAGTTTCCCCCGAGCAGCGCCTGTGTTTGGGTAAATTTCTCGATATTTACGGGATGTCTAGCCTCTCGATCTTGCCGTCGCCCCTGGCCCTTAAGCGGTTGCAGTTGGTCAATGTCATCCTCGCCCAAGAAACGCTGCGCCCCCGAGGATGGGACGGCGAAGTCGGGGCATTGCTCGAGTTATCTCAAGTTAACTCCTTGGCTGTCGTGGCGGATTTACATGGAATGATCCACAATCTTATGGCGATTTTAATTTATGACAATTTTCTCGATCGGCTCATCGACGGCAGCGGTCATCTACTGATACTTGGCGATGGAATTCACAGCGAATCCCCGGGGGACATGGCGTCGATGGAGAATTCCGTGCTGTTGATGGATCTTGTATTGACCCTGAAAGGGCGTTTTCCGCAACAAGTGCATTATCTTTTGGGCAACCATGACAGCTTTGACCCGAAGGTGATGAAGGCCGGGGTTCAACAAAATTTGCTGTGGGAAAGAGCCTTGATTCGGCTTCGGGGACGCTCCTATCGCAACGAAATGGCCCGATTTTACGAATTGTCTCCCCTCATCGCCTGTGGAAACGATTTTATCGCTTGCCATGCCGGTCCCCCGCGAACCGCTGATTTAGATCGACAAATGTTGATTGACGCAAGGTCTTACCCGGAGATTGCGCGGGATTTGATCTGGGTGCGACCGAGAAGCTGGCAATTTGTCAACGGTTACGACAACGCCGATTTAATCCAGCTACGTCATGCTTTGAAACTGACAACTGATGCAATTATTATTGTAGGACACACTCCGCGAAATCGTCACGAATGTGCGTGGCGCGACCCGAACGGATTTCTGAATCATTGGGTATTGAACAGCGCCCATCCCGAACGTGTGGCATGGCTCCGTCGGCAAGCAGACACTTGGGATTTACTACAAGTTGAGTTGAAAGTCGCGACTTCCTAAGTTTCGGATTTATCCATAAAATTTCGGTCAGGCTGCCCGATGAAGGTGAACAGCAGCGTAACACTGGGGCCATTCCTGTCCTGAATCAGCACCGAAACACAAAAATGAAACCGAAAATAAAACTTTTAGTTGTCGATGACTCCGCGTTGATGCGTAAACATTTGGTTCAACTGTTTGAAGCGACAGATGAATTTACCGTGCAAACGAGCCGTAATGGTGCGGAGGCCATTCAGGATGTCGCCCGTTTCCAACCCGATGTGGTCACGCTCGACATTAATATGCCCGATATGGATGGATTGACGGCATTGAGTCGAATTATGGTCACGCATCCCTGTCCCGTCGTGATGGTTTCGTCCCTGACCTCAAAGGGGACTCTAGCCACTTTAGAAGCCCTGAGTCTTGGCGCCGTAGATTACATCTGTAAGCCAGGGGGCACTATCTCTTTGAATGTTAACGAAATTTCTCACGAGTTGGTTAAAAAAGTACGCTGCGCAACCCAGGCAAAAATTCGGAAAAGTCGTGGGCTAACAGAGCGGATTCGTCAAGCGAATTCCGAGCCGAAAATTCATCGAGATCGTCAAACCCCTACGGCGGCAACGGCAACGAACTTAGGGTTGGTGGTCATCGGAGTTTCCACAGGGGGGCCACGCACTTTGGAAGAAATTTTGCCCCTGATTCCCCAAAATTTTCCCTGGCCCATCATCATCGCGCAGCACATGCCCCTTTCGTTTACCGCACCCTTTGCCGAGCGCATGGATACATTGTGTGCCCTAAAAGTGGTTGAAGTGGGACGGCCAATGAGTTTAGAAAGCGGTCATATTTATATTGCACGAGGCAGTAGCGATGTGGCTTTGAGTCGTCGGGGAGTATACGTGGTGGCTTCCCCAAGACCCGCGAGTTCTCAACACATTTGGCATCCCTCTGTAGAAATTCTCATGCGCAGCGCTTTGAATCTCTATTCGCCGAACCAGTTGATTGGCATCATGTTAACGGGAATGGGACACGATGGAGCAGAAGCGATGGCAGAACTCCATCGGCGGGGCGGGAAAACCATCACCGATTAGGTGCTCATTCCTTACTCATCGCCGAAAACCCAAAAGCCCC
>CAZTIH010000045.1:0-7678 GCA_964613675.1 uncultured Candidatus Competibacteraceae bacterium | reverse complement strand
TGTGGTATTCGGAATGCCCTCTGAACTGATTCAGCGCGGGGGCGCAACGACCGTCTTGCCGAGCGACCAAATCGCGAAACAATTATTGCGGTGGTTCGATTGTTAATTTTGGCCTCAGAGGAGAACCCCAATGGCCTTAGTCAGAAAATTAGCGACTTAACCCGAATAACCTCGGATGAAACGACGCTTTTAGTTCAACTACGCGATCCTCAACCCGATCAGCGACGCCTAGCCGCACTTGATTTGGCCACCCAGCCGCGTCGGACGGAGGCCATTGCCGCATTAGGGGCACAGGTAGCGGTTGAAACCGATCCCTCAGCGCGGGAAGCGATGCTCACAGCGATGTTGGGCTATGGCGGGCGCGAAGTCGTCGAAGTGCTCATTCCGCTGTTGCGCAGTGAAGATGCCTCCCTTCGCAACGAGGTCATCGAGGTGTTGCAGCAATTTACAGATGAAGTTGCCCCTTTTATTGAGGTGATGTTGCAGGACGAGGATCCGGATTACCGCATCTTTTCCATCAATGTCATCAGTCACTTAAATCATCCCCACGCGCCCCAATGGTTACATTCGGTGATCTGCAATGATCCCCATGTCAATGTCTGTTGTGCAGCGATTGAGGGATTAGCAGAAGTCGGTACCCCTGATATGGTCGCGGCCCTTGAAGCTTTACCCACGCGCTTTAACGACGACCCTTTCGTCACCTTTGGGGTTCAGATGGCTATTGCGCGGATCTGCAGCGATGCAGGATAAGGATAATCCGTTGATGAACGCCCAAGCGGTCAGCGATGAGATTACCGCAGATGAATTTCAGAAATTCCGCGATTTCTTCTACCGCAAAACCGGAATTTATTTCGAGGAATCCAAGCGTTATTTCGTCGATAAGCGCATTGTTGAACGAATTCGCGTCACAAAAAACGAGAATTTCCGTCACTATTTCACCATGTTGCGATTTCAAACGAGCGGTGACGAGTTGCAACAACTCATTAACGCGATGACCGTCAACGAGACTTAATTTTTTCCGCGAAGAATACCAATTTGCTTGTCTCGTCAAGTCGTTACTGCCCGAAGTCTTACGCCTTCGCAAATCGCAAGCGGGCCCCATTCGCATCTGGTCGCTACCCAGTTCGTCGGGTGAAGAACCCTATTCGCTCGCCATCTATTTGCTCGAATACTGGCCACAAATCGAAGAATACGACGTGGAAATCATTGCCTCAGACATCGATACGGCCATTTTGGAGCGCGCCGCTCAAGGGCGTTACGAAGCGCGTGCCCTCAATAAATTGCCCACCGAGTTGCGGCGCAAGTACTTTGAGATATTGCCCAATAACACGGGGTTTCAGCTCAAAACGCTCATTAGACAGGCTATCGAATTTACTCAAGTCAATATCACCGACTGGAGTCAAATGAGAGGTTATCGCAATTTCGACATCGTATTTTGTCGCAACTTGCTAATTTACTTTGATGACACTAGCCGTCGCCTTGCGGCAGAAGCCCTCTTTAACGCCATGCGACCGGGAGGGTTTATTTGTCTGGGGCACTCCGAGTCGATGAGTCGAATTTCGCCACTCTTCACCGTGCGAAAATTCCCCGAAGCCATCGTTTACCAGAAACCTATTCGCTGAGGTCGGCCCATGAAGAAAATTCTCGTCGTCGATGATGCGACTACGGTTCGGTTATATTATCGACAAGTGCTTGAAAAAGAAGGCTTTTCAGTCGAAGAAGCCGCCAATGGTTACGAGGGACTAGAAAAGGCGTTGATGAACCATTTCGATTTGCTCATCGTCGATATTAATATGCCTAAAATGGATGGTTACGCCCTTTTGAGGCAAATTCGTCAAGAGCCTACGATTTGCGGCGTGCCTGCCATCATGATTAGCACCGAAGGGAAAGCGCAGGATGCCACCCGAGCTTACGCTGCTGGGGCCAATTTGTATTTTAATAAGCCAGTCAAACCCGATGTCCTCGGGCGTCATGTTCGCCTCCTGACGGGAGCGCCCTCTCCATGAACCCCTTACTCGCCCAATTTTTGAGTGAAAGCCGCGAACAGTTAGAGATGACCAGTGCGGCCCTCTTAGAAATGGAGAGTCGACCTGACGACCGCGACAAACTCAACGAAATTTTCCGTGCCGTCCACACCATCAAGGGAAGTTCGGGCCTATTTGAAGTCCGCCCCGTGACGGTGCTCATTCACGCTGCCGAGGATCTGCTCGACGCCCTTCGCGACGAACGATTGAGCCTTGAATCCGAGATGGTCGATTTGCTACTCGACGGGTTTGATTTGTTAAATCAATGGTTTGATGAATTGGAACACGAGGGCGCTTTACAGGACGACCACCTGGAAACGGCTCAGGCAACCGCCGCCCGATTACGCAATTTTTTACCCACCGATTTGGTCGACGAGACCCTAACCGCTGCTCATATTGAGGTCGCGACGGATTTTAGTTGGTTAGGAGATTTTGTCGGATGGCTTGAGCAGATTGAAGAACAGACCCGAGCAGAATGTTACGACCGTTGGCAAAAAAATTCTGAACCCGTCACGGTTTTCTGCTACACCCCTGATTCACAATGTTTTTTTAGCGGGGAAGATCCCTTCTACTTAGTCCGACAAACCCCCAATTTGGCCCTCCTATCCGTCAAACCCAAGACGCCGTGGCCGACGAATTTTGTCGAATGGGATGTGTATGAGTGCGTTTTGCGATTTCACGGGATTGCCGCCACGCCCGTCGACGAAATTCGCACGCTATTCCGTTATGTCCTGCCGCAAACCGCTTTAGTCACCGTTGAACCCGAAATTCTGGCCATTCCCACAGGCGAACGCGATGGTGTCCCGCGAAATGATTTAGTTGCCGATGCCATCCATTTAGTGGAACGGGAGAATGCCACGGCGTTGGTGCGGCTTGCCGATGATTATTTGGAACGCTTGGATCGCCCCCGAAGCTGGACAGCGTCGGCATTGCGTTGGTTACGGCGTTTATTGGGCCGCATTCCGCCCCATTGGCAAGCGGTGCGCTATCTGTTGAGCAGTATGGCCAATGAACGGACGCCCAATTGGTATGAATTCATCCTTAAGTTAACCGATACTCCTTCTGCGCCCGCGCTGCCAAATCCCCCCTTGGCCTTGCCCGCCCCGCGAACGATTAGTGCGGAAGATGAAGCGGCCTTTCGTCATATCGTAGAAGCACAACGCCAACTGCTTGATTTACCTATTGAATCGACGAGTTTTCCCGGTCGGATTCACTCCATTTGCACGGCCCTAGCGAGCTGTTTGCAGTATCTGGATCAAGAATCCCACTTAACAACCCTCTCTGAAGTTCAACAAAGTGTGCTGGCGACTCAAGACTGTAGCGCACTAAAAAATCTTTTAGATCAATGGCTTGAGATCACCACCTCTCCACAAGCCGAAGCCCCCCCCGTAAGTACAACGCCAGCGACGGAACGCCCCACTGTACCGACCCCATCGTCATCGTCGCCATCATCAGTTGTCGCAAACCCTCCCCGTTCGTCCCCGCCAACAACCCGCACGCCACCCGAAAAACCCCTCTCTGAACCCTCAGCAGAACGTACGACCTCCCAAAGTCAGTCCCCTGCGGTGGCCAATAAAACGCTGAAAATCGACCAGCATCGCGTTGATGTTCTGATGGATCTGATTGGCGAACTGGTCGTGGCCAAAAACGGGCTTCCTTACCTGGCCCAGCGGGCTGAACGGCTCTACGGTTCTCGCGAGCTGTCCCGTGAAATTAAAGAACAATACGGCGTCATTAACCGAATTGCGCAAGAATTACAGGCGAGCATCATGCAGGTGCGAATGATGCCGGTGGGACAGGTATTTCAACGTTTTCCCCGTCTCGTGCGCGATCTTTCCAAAAAGCTCGACAAGCAGATTCAGATCGTCATCCTCGGAGAAGATACCGAAGCCGATAAGAACATCATCGAAGGACTGGCAGATCCGCTCATTCACATCCTACGCAACAGCATTGACCACGGGCTTGAACCTCCCGAGGAACGAATCGCGGCCGGGAAGCCCCCCACCGGAACCATTCGCATTCGTGCCTTTCGCGACAATGACAGTGTGGCTCTTGAAATTAGCGATGACGGACGAGGCGTGAATGTGGGGGCAGTGAAAGCCAAGGCGGTGCGCAACGGTTTGTTGACCCCGGAGCAGGCGGAAACGATGCGCGACGACGAAGCGGTGCAATTGATTTTTGCGGCGGGCCTCTCGACAGCAGAACAACTCTCAGATGTCTCTGGACGGGGGGTAGGGATGGATGTCGTACGCAGCTCATTGGAGCG
Source organism: uncultured Candidatus Competibacteraceae bacterium (assembly GCA_964613675.1). Taxonomy (GTDB): domain Bacteria; phylum Pseudomonadota; class Gammaproteobacteria; order Competibacterales; family Competibacteraceae; genus DAIUCA01. The sequence goes on along the minus strand of CAZTIH010000045.1, from coordinate 3,388 downwards.
CGTGGGCGGATCGGTCACGGTGCAGAGTCAGGCAGGCGTGGGAACCGACATTCGCTTGTTGTTACCGCTGTCGATGGCGGTCACGCAGGTGATGGCCGTCGAACTCGACCGCAAACCGATGGGGGTTCCGATGGAGGCGGTGGTGGAGACCGTGCGCCTTGAGCCTAAACGCATTTTCACCCTCAAGCAGCGCGAAGCATTTCTCCTGCGCGAACAACTGGTTCCCTTAATTCGGTTACGACGGATTTTTTCCCTGCCCGAAGTCCCCGACAACACTCTAGAAACCCTTGCTGTGTTAGTGGTCAAGATCGGAAATGAGAGTGTTGGGTTAGTCGCCGATGATTTTCGCGAGGGAATGGAGGTCATCTTAAAGCCCCTAGATGGGGTACTGGCGGGGCTGCGACAGTATGCCGGTACGGCGTTGCTAGGCGATGGTTCGGTCATGTTGGTGCTGAATCTTAGAGAGCTTTTATAAATGCCCATTCAATTCGACGATCAACTTGCAAAATTTACGGGGCACTGTGCGGTAGAGGAGGCGGAAATGCTTCTTCAGTGGTTACAAGATCATCCACAAGGCTGTTTAGACTTACAGCAATGCACGCATTTACACACCGCGATTTTACAGGTCATGTTGGCGACTATGGTGCCAATCGCCCAATTTCCCGAAGACGCCCATTTTAAGCAACTCCTACAACAGATCTTGTTGGCGGCTCATTAGAAAAGTTCGTCCTTATAATTATGTTAAAATTACCTTTCCCCCGTTGGGCTAGACCTGCGTTCTTAAGGTTGCCCGCCAAAATATCAGGAGCTTTCTAACATGACGACGATTTATCTCGTGGACGATTCAGCAACGATGATCATGAGCACCACCGAAATTCTCCGAAAATCCGGATTTCGCGTGGAAAGTGCTTCTAACGGACTGGCCGCGTTAAATGACCTAAAAAGGGCTTAAAACCCGATTTAATTATTACCGATCAAAATATGCCAGGACTAACGGGGATTGAACTCATTAAAGAGGCGCGAAAACTGCCCCAACTGCGCTTTACACCCATTTTGATGCTCACCACCGAATCGCAGCAATCCAAACGTGCCGAAGCGAAAAGCGTTGGCGCGACGGGCTGGTTGGTCAAACCCGTGGGCACAAAGGATTTATTGGCCGTGATCAAACAAGTTTTGCCCAACGCTTAAAAGTCCCCACCTTTGGAGAATGTGATGTTGAATCGGCTGCTCGATTTAGGGCAATGGCGGCACGGTATCCTGTTGAAGGCGCTGTGGTTTCCCTTTGTCCTGACCGTATTCGCGGTCGTGAGTGGCCAACCGGTTGAAAGCGGAATCATTGCAGGGGGTATCGCGGCGGGACTGTTTGTCTGGTTGGCTTGCCCGATGACCGTGCAGACCCCCGTTACAGAAGGACGCTATGAGATTCGTCGTTTGGCGGGGCTGTGTAATCGTGCGGTTGCACTAGTTGAACCCGCTTTGTATGAAGTTATCGACGATACCGCCCAATCCGCCACGGAGATTATGGGAAGGGTGAAGAATCTGGATCGCACCGCCTCTCAACTGCTGAACTATCTGAAGACGGCGGATGCAGAAACGAAAGAACTTCAAGAACACATCCAAGAAGGCACCGATGTCATCGCCAAAATTGGCGAGTTTGTTCGTGATTTGCCGCAGCGAATGGAGAAAGAACAGCGCGATGCGTTGATGTTGGTCGAGCAAATCAACGACATCATGCAGATGAGTAGCAAAATGGGTGAAGCAATCAAGCTGATTAGCCATAAAACTGGCATTGTTGCGATTAACGCAGCGATTCAAGCGGTCCACGCCGGGGACCAAGGCCGCAGTTTTACCGTCGTTGCCGAAGAAGTGCGTCATTTGGCGAACCAGTCGAGTGTCGCCGCCGATCAGATCACCCAAGCCGTGGAAAGTATTCACGCAACGGTGCAGGGATATTTAGGCGACCGAGCGGGGCGAGATTTTTCCAAGGATTTGGAAGAGGCCACCCACATCGCTAATTCGGTGGGGCAGCTGCGAGAGGATTACGACGATATGAAGCAGTATTACAAAACGCTGTTCCTCGTGGTGCGCAATTACAATGAAGAACTCGCGGAATCGATTTTAGAAACCTTGGGAACCGTTCAGTATCAGGATGTCGTTCGTCAGCGCTTAGAAAGGGTCATTGACTTTCAACGAAAATTACACCGTTTACTGACGAGTGGGGTGGAAAACGGGAGTCAGTTGCGATCAGCGACTTGGTTTGAAGCGATTGATCAGTGTTTGCAAGACTATTCAGAAGAAGAAAACCGTCACGGTAGCGGCGCGAATTCCTCGGGAGATCAAACCATTGAAGACCTACCTAAAATTGAGCTCTTTTAAGTTTCCTAAAAATGTCTGAACAGCGCGGTTTTAATGAGGTTTGGTATGGCCAATTTTCAGAAGATTATCTGAACCTATTACATCGTTCAGAGAAATTGTCTCTGGACGATCCACATTTGTTGTGGCTTTGCCAGCAATTTGCCAATCACCAACTGACGGAAATTGCCATCGCAGAAATCCATCAACACGCAACGTCTGTGCTAGAACGACAGAATCTGCCCTTCTCGCACTCGCGCACAAGCTGGGTACTCGTCAAGGTGCTGCGGGTTTACAAAACACTCTGCGATCAACAGGAGACGGAGAAGAATAATTGGTTGGCTTCTCAACGACTCCTACAGACGAGTAAATTGGAATCACTAGGCACTTTAGCGGCAGGAATGGCTCACGATTTCAATACCTTGCTGAATATCATTCAAGGCTATACGGAGATGTTGCAGTTAAGTGTTGAGGGTGCAGACTCAAAAAACCATCTGGATCAAATTCTACTAGCCGTCGCACGTTCAAAAGACCTCATTTCCCGCATTTTAACTTTTGCTCGCCAGGAACCCGCCGAAGCTTATCAACCCTTCGATGTCGCTGAGAGTCTGCGCGAATGTCTACTGATGTTAAAACCCACCCTCCTGCCAAGTATAAAACTTGTGGTCAAAATTTCGGACGAACCTCTGTGGATGTGCGGAAGTTCGACCGAGTGGCAACAACTCATCATGGATTTGACGATCAACGCAATTGATGCGATGGAAGAACAAGGCACGATCTATTTTCGTCTGGACAAACACATTGCTACGGATGAATGGGAGGTCGATGGCCAAACCCTCTCGGCCGGAAATTACATTCGCTTTCGCGTCCGTGATACGGGGTCAGGCATCCCCGAATCCATTAAAAAGTTAATTTTCGAGCCTTTTTTTACTACTAAATCATACGGTAAAGGAGCAGGGCTTGGACTATCCATTTGCTTTCAAATCATGCAAGAAATGAACGGCCAAAATTATACAATCCACCACCATCTAATCAC
>CAZTIH010000044.1:0-17475 GCA_964613675.1 uncultured Candidatus Competibacteraceae bacterium | reverse complement strand
AGGCTGCGCTACGCCCCGAATCTTCAGAGCCGCGCACTCTAAAACCAACGCGCACTTACTGCAAGTAAAAAATCTCTGATCCACATGGTCAGTTTTGGGAGCCATCTATGTCATCGTGTTTTTCCGAACAATTTCTTGATTCTTTTAATCGCATGAGCACGCTGCCTCCTATTGATAAAGAGCATTTTATTTCAGTCCGTACAACGGAGATCGTTCGCCAGTTGGGTCAAGAGGCGGGGCAGTTCAATATTTCAATGGATTTATTTGAGCAATTTTCCCGACTGACGGGACACCTTTTACACGCCACATTTTACGATCAGTTACATCATCTCAAATCGCACTATCATTACTTCCAGCCTAATCTAGAAATCGCTCCTTCGTTGCATTCTGACACTACACCCAAAGCGCGTCACAGAGTTCTGCAAGAGCTCGACAAAGTTATGGAAAAAGCCAATTTCATCGTGGTTTCTGAAGATGAAATGCGCAGTGAAGCGATAGAACAGCATAATTTTTTTCGATTAAAGGTCGCGCCGCCGCTTGGGCAACTGAGTTATTACCGACTTTACCGACGGGGAATTTCCGAACAGGTGATGTGTAAGCCCAGATTTTTCGGTTTATGGCAAAAATCCATTAAGCGAGAAGTCTATGGGGAAGTTTTATTAGTTGCAGTAACTCACGATTATGATTTTTTTAGGAAAATAAACCAAAAACGTTGGTTTAATCGCATCGCACCCATTTTTCGCCCGGGCGCCATTCTCCTAAAAAATTTCCGCAATATTCCCAAAGGAGAGTTGCGGATGCTGTTTCCGAAAATCAAAATTCTACTGAGTGCATGGGATAAATTGACCATTGCAATTCCCGCATTGTTTGGGGCTATCCCTTTGATTTTCCGCGTTTTACCGTCATTAATCATCATGATTAGCTCGTTGGCGATTGCCGATTTGGTTTACAAAATGATTGACGCACAAACTTGGACGAATCTCGCCCAGGGAAAAATAGATCAAGAGATACAGTTTCTGATCGCGGCAATTAGTCTAATCGTGACCCCTTTAGCCTTTCTGATGGGGCAAGTCCTCAAAATCCAGCACCGATTTTTGCACTACCGAAATCAACTCATTGATAATATTTATTATCGAAACATCAGCAATAATTCGCTGGTATTTGATTACCTCATTAATGCAGCGGAAGAACAAGAATTGAAAGAAATTCTCCTTGCATACTTCTTTTTATTGGCACACGGACCACAATCCTTACAAAAGCTCGATCAATTGATTGAAAAGTGGATACAAACCCATTTTTCAATCAATGTTGATTTTGAAGTCGATGATGGGTTGAACAAGCTCCTGCGTTACAACTTGGTGGAGGCCTTGGAAGATGGAAGATATGCGGCAAAATCCTTACCAGATGCCCTTATCGAACTCAACAAGACTTGGAACCATTTATTTCAGTATGTAGTGCAGCATTAGCGATAACTTACAGTTTTTGTTCAAAATCCCTGATTTCTTCAGGCGTGTTTAGGTTGGTAAAATCAAGCGGATTTTCGGTGAAATCTACGCGCGAAAACCCACAATGAGCATAAAACGCATCAATTTTGTGCTTTTTTTGGGCTAAGTGCTGCTGTAAATCGGGTAAAACTTGTCGATTTAGTAAGGAGAATACGGGTTGAAGCCACTTACCATCCGTGGCAACAGCTATGGGGCGATTATCCGTAGTTGCAGCTTGAAACAAGCGCATGCCTAGATTGATCGGAATCTGTGGACAGTCGCAAGGAACGACTAAGATCCAAGGCGTTTTAGTCGTTTCCAGCGCCGTTTTCATCCCCATCAAAGGACCATCATAACTTTCATTACCATCTCCGAGTACTGGGTAACCGTAATGCGCGTAAATTTCCCGATTACGGTTGGCATTGATAATGATCGTGGAAACTTGTGGCACCAAACGCTCCAACACATATTCGATAAGAGGACGCCCCCTGACGCTAATCAATCCTTTATCTCGATGGTTTAGTCGACTTCCCCGACCGCCCGCCAAAACGACGCCAGTGATGACTTCTTTCATTGGAAAAGGGTGGGTAAGTCAGCCAAGGGAATAGGAATGAATTTCCCTGAAGCGTCTATTTGATTGACAAATACGGTATGACGCCCACTTCGATGATTAATTTCTTGCTGTCCTTCTCGTTCTCGAAAATCGAGTGTAACCCCACCTAGGTCGATAACTTCATTATTTATTGCATTTATAACCGTCTCCGGACGCAAATCTCCACTGGTACGGTTTGCAATATCGAGAAACAATTTTCCTACAATGAAGCCTTCGAGTACGGTTTCATTAAATTCATTTGGCAGAAAGTGCTGTCTAGCTTCAACGACTAAAGGAATCTCAGAAAGTAAGGAAGGAACGGCGGAATTTACTAAAATCCCCGAGGTAAGTTTTTCGTTGGCCAAAAACTTACCAAAGCTTGGAATTGCCGCCGTGGAAGCGACAGCAATTAGCCAAGGGGCCTCATGGTAACGAAAGTAACGAATCGCCTCGGCAATAAAACGATAAGCCCCCGCTGTCACAATAAATCGACATTCGTGGCCACTCAGCGTTTCCCATTCCTTTAATCCTTGGTAAGCCTCTCTCGTGCTCAGTTGATCCATCATAAACACAGCAACTGAACTCATGCCATTACGTGCATTCCAGGGCGGGCCAAAAGATTTAACCTCTTCTAGTAAGGAAACCCACGGTTTCGTGGCTTCATGCTGTGCATAAACCCGTTGCAAAGCCGAATAAACAGCCGTTCCTCGACCTTGTGATAGGCCACATAAACTCGTAGGCGCAATTCCGTGACTGACCGCAAGTTCTAGAATTTGAACGAGCTCCTCGACGACACCGGGGCGGAAATTGATCATACGCCCTACTTGAGGTACCACATCGTAATCGGCCCAAAAACCTATCGCAGAAATATCTGCTTCTGCTAGGAGAGGTAAGGATTGATTAGCACTGATGGTACCCACATTGCCAATCATGGAAACAACGCCCATTTCAATCAGTTGTTTAACTTCTTCCTTGTGTTGAACTGGGTTGTAAAAATCATTCCTAACTAACCATTCAATGGTTTTTCCCTGAATTTGTTGATCTTTCAATGCAGCAGCTATGCCCATGTGCAGATCACTACCATGTGCTGCAATATCGCCTTCCAAGGGAAGCACGCTTCCAATTCTTAAAAGAGATGCTTGTTCTGCGCCCGTGATCGCTATGGCACAAAAACCCGCCAGAACGCCGAGAAAAAATCTTACAAAGGAGACTTTCATGGTTTTTATGCCTTAGTAAGAAATAATTGGTTGAACAATGCGAAAGCTCGTTGGTAAGGGGGAGTAACGGGTAATCAAAGTCCCGTCGGGCTTTACTTTGATTCGCATACATCCACTCCGCCGACAGAAAGGCCGTTGGCATCGACGACAAGGCGACTGTTTCATGGATAACTCCCTGATTGATAGGGTTTTTATTAATATAATGATTTAGACTTGCAACGGTAACAAAACCATAACGCACCTTGAATAGGCTCTACATCCTTAATTTCACTTTGGAAATGCTTACATGTCAGATGAATTACGCTCCAACCGACGTCAATTCGTACAAGCCGTGGCAGCGGGTTCCCTTGCCGCATCTGCATTGACGGCCTGTGGTGGCGGGGGGGATGGCAGCCATAACGATAATCGCCCTGTTCCGCGTTTTACTCACGGCGTAGCCAGTGGCGATCCTCTCCAAAACGCCGTCATTTTGTGGACTCGCGCCCTCGACGCAACCGAGGTCGAGTGGGAAGTCGCTACCGATCAAGACTTCCGCAATGTTGTGGCGAGTGGTGATACCCGCACCAACCAAAGTCGGGATTTTACGGTCAAAGTCGATGCAACAGGGTTAATACCTAATACTCATTATTTTTACCGATTTTTTGCCGAAGGTGTGGTTTCACCGATTGGCCGTACAAAAACCCTTCCAGAAACCGAAGTAATGCAGGCCAAAATAGTCGTTTTTTCCTGCTCAAATTACCCAGCAGGCTACTTTCATGTGTATGGAGAAGTCGCTAAACGCGATGACATCGATGTGGTCTTGCATTTAGGGGATTATTTATACGAGTACGACCGACAAGGATACGCGAATCAAGATGCAGTTGCTTTAGGACGCATATCTGAACCTGCAAATGCCCTCATTACATTGCGTGATTATCGTACTCGTTATGCTCAGTACCGCAGCGACCCCGATTTACAAGCAATTCATGCCCGTCATCCTTGGATTACCGTCTGGGACGACCACGAAATTGCTAACGACGCTTACCGAGATGGTGCTGAGAACCATAATCCTGCGACGGAAGGACAGTGGGCCGCCCGCCGTCAAGCTGCACTTCAAGCCTATAACGAGTGGTTGCCTATTCGTCCTAGTGTAAGTAATGACAGTCCGCAAAATCTTTACCGACGCTTTGATTTTGGGCAATTACTCACGCTTTTCATGTTAGAGACCCGTCTCATTGCGCGCACTAAACAGCTCGACTACGCAGATTTCACTCAGTCTGACGGGAGTTTTGACGGTGCCGCCTTTGCCACCGCGATGGCTGATCCGAATCGCACGCTGTTAGGTGCAGAACAGTTCAATTGGCTGCAAAGTCAGATGGCCGCTTCTAATGCAACCTGGCAGGTACTAGGGCAGCAAGTGTTGATGGGGCGCATGTCCGTACCGAGTCCGCTGGTCACTTTCCAAGTATCGTTGAGCGAGTATACGGCCATTTTGACCAAGGCGCAAACCCAACCTGCTGACTTGACGCCTCAAGAACTGGCCATTTTGAACGCTCCTTCTGTTCCTTACAATTTGGATGCGTGGGATGGTTATCTTATTGAACGGGAAAGAATTTTTGGTTTGGCTCGCACTTTGAGTAAGAATCTGGTCAATCTGGCTGGGGATACCCACAATGCTTGGGCAAACGATCTAACGGATCTTAATAACGAAGCGATAGGCGTAGAATTTGCGACGCCATCGGTTTCTTCTCCGGGCCTTGAGGAAATTTTTATCAACGAAAACATGGATGTATTTGCCGCAGCGATTACTCAGCTCATCCCGACGTTGCAATACGCCAATCTACAACATCGGGGCTATCTGACCGTGACATTTACGCCAACGGAAGCGCGAGCTGATTGGGTTTTCGTGAGTACGGTCAAATCGCGAAGCTATACGTTGCTAAATAATTACGCCAATTCACTGCGCGTATTGGTCAATCAACGCCGCTTAACTACAACAGGATAACGGCAGCATTTCGCGGCGAAGCGGGGTTAATTTGCTCCGCCTTCGCGCGTTCTCGCTAGACAAAATTTGTGAAACCCTCTCAAAATCAGGTGTTTTACAAGTAATTGCAGCAACACCATGAGGTGTATTGTGAATGATGAAAAACGGCCCGAAATTGTAGAAGTTTCTGATCAAGATGATCAGATCACCCAAATCAATGTACTTGCGGGCTTACAACCTGCCCCCGATAAGCATCTGTTACCTATTATCATTCGGGATCCGCAGATTTTCGCCCAACGCATGGGGATCGAACACACTGATTTTGTCGTACTTCAAAAATTCGGGTCGGGACGAGATCTGCTGGTAGCAGTCGCTAATATCAAAAGTTCACAGCGAATATGGTGGCGACAGTGGTGGGATTACCTTGCCCGACGCCGAGGATTTGGCGGCAATATCGACAGTTGGTTTGCCCTTTTGGAAACTGCGGCGCAAGCGGGTATTGGATACGACTTGACCACTGCAAAGTATCTGCAACGCGCCCAAAGAGGCGAACTATCAACACTTCCGCGTTGCTTGCAGACGCCTTTTGATGTGCTTGGCTTGGCGCTTAGCGATATTTTGTTGCCTCCTGCAATTAAAGTTGCACAATGTGACGGAGATTTCGCCCCTAGCGAACGGGGCACGATCATTCATTATTTTGTCGAGGTTTGGGGGATGGACGCTGAATTCGTCAGTTTCAAAATTAATGAAATCGAAACGGAGACGCATCAATTTAGCTACTTAAGTCTGCGGGATGCGTTGAAATCTCAGTGCAAACGCTTTCATCTCCCTTACAAAGCCTTCGCCCAAGAAATACTTCATATTCTCGATCAAGTGATTCGCGCAGATGGCGTGTTGGATCGCCGTGAAATTCGAGAATTCACCACATTTAAGGCGATGCTTTTGGCATGACCTATGAAGCTAAGCTCGGCAAGGGAATAGTTTGGATCGCTAATTCATTTTCTTGTCAAGCCCCATTGCTTACACTCCCAACAAATCCACACCAAATTTTTTGGGAGATTTTCCATGAATTACCGCATTTTAGTGCTTACCGGCGCGATGATCCTGGGCTTGCTCGTGACAGCGCCTCCTGCCGAAGCCCGCACTCGTGTACGTGGGACGGTTGTTCAAGAATGGCAATGTCACCGCCAGTTTGGTTGCCGCTGGGTAACAATTGGCCGCGTCCGTAATCCCCGTGCACGGGCACGCTTTGTCGAAGTGTGTGACCGACGGGGTTGCCGATTAGTCAGAACGCCTACCCGTCGTCGTCGTTAACTCTCACAAAAACTAACTGAACAGCCCGTTTCGGCGGGCGCACGGGTGCTTGTGAAAAAACTCACATTTATTTACTGTAGTTTTTATATGGAAATTGTCCCAGGGTCATCGTGTAATTTGTCGGGAGTAACGACTCATGGTCTTAAATGCGTGGTTGTTCCAGCACAGCAAGTCAGTCCCTAATCAGGGTCACGCTTCAGTAGATGAAGTTACGCCGAGCAGACTTCCCCCGAAGGTGCTTAATGCCGTCTCCAAATCGCTACATAACTTTAATTTCCGCGAGGTACTTAACTCCCATCATCGCTGGAAACTCGAATTTGAACATTCCGTAAAAACCGCTTGTTCTCGATTAAATCGGGAGTGTTATGCAGGCATCGAGCCTTCAGTATTGTGGTTATGGTTAGCCAAAATCAGTCAAACGGCTGTTGGTCAACTGCCCGCTTTCCAGTTGGTAAAGGAGGAATACGAGCAATTTCATGATATTGCCGATCAAGTGTGCCAACTTGTGACTCAGGGGTTAAACGACCAAGCATTACAAATCATGGAGAATGAATATTTGTCGAGTTCTCACGATTTAATCGTTTATCTCGCTGAGCTTTACATGGAGTGGGAGCAACATTTAGGACACAAACCGTTGTCGGATAACGAAACCTGACCCGTTATACTGCCCAACCGCGCCACCGATAAATCCATAAACCCATCATTTCCCGAATCAGCCGCGTAGTGCCTTCTAATGCGCCTGCATCGGGGAGAAATCGCAGTGGATGTAGATTGGCAGCAGTGATTTCATGATCTGCTGCTACGGGAATGGTGACGATTCCCTGTTTCTGAAATGTGGCGAGCGCCCGTCTCATGTGCAAAGCCGAAGTCACTAGCAGAATCTGACGCCGTTCTTCCGTCGTTACACCCAAAAGTTCTGCAACTTGTTCTGCATTTTCGTGGGTCGTCAGACTGTGAGACTCGCGCAAAATCGCGTGATCGGGGACACCCAAATCGACCAAAAAGGCAGCCATCGCATCTGCCTCCGCTCCATGTGGCCCTGCCCACGGGATGTACCCCCCTGAAGCAATAATTTGCGGTGCTTTTCCCGCGTGGTACAGCCGCGCTGCCATCCATACGCGATCTGATGCGGATCCTAAATCGGGATAGGGAAACCGAGGTGGGTAGGCCGGATTAATACCACCACCGAGAACCACAATAGCCGTTCCTTGGGGAAAATTGTGAGCTAATTCAGGAGGATAAGCCGATTCCCATGCGCCCCGCCAGTAGTCCGACAACACGGGCATCGACGCAATCCACAGCCCCAACGCCAGGCACAATAGCCCCTGTCCCAACCGTTGGTGACTGTTCCAAAGCCCCACAATGAGCAATAAGTAGATCGACAGAGGCAACGGATAAATAAAGGTGGCAAGTAGCTTATCGAGCACGCTGAATGGCTCGTTCTACTGACTGCAATAGGCCATCAAACGCATCGGCAAAGAGTTTTAAGCCATCAACTAAAAGATGATCGGTAATTTCATTCAGGTCGATTCCCAGTTCTGCAAGTATCGCTAGCGGCTGGCTATCCCCAACGGTCAATTTGGAATCCACAACGCCATGATCCAAAAATGCCTTTAAAGTCGCGGGCGGCACGGTGTTCACCGTATCTGCTCCAATAAGTTCTTCTACATAGTACACATCGCGATAACTCGGATCTTTGGCACTGGTGCTCGCCCACAACAACCGCTGTGGATGTGCGCCAGCAGCGGCTAAGGTTTGCCAACTGGTCGATTGAATGCGCTGCTGGTATAGCCGATAAGCGCGTTTGGCATTGGCAATGGCGATTTGCCCGCGTAACGCTAACAAACGCTCACTGGCCGCGTCCCCAAGATTGACACGCGCATCAATGAGACGATCCACCGCACTGTCGATACGACTAATGAAGAAACTCGCTACGCTATTAATCCCGTTCACGGGCTGTCCTGCGGCATGACGTCGCTGTAATCCCCGTTCAAAGGCGGTTGCAATGGCAGCGTACTGGTCAACGCTAAAAATCAGCGTGGCATTAACCGAAATTCCTTCAAAAATCAACGCCTCCAGGGCCTCGACTCCCGCTTTGGTCGCGGGCACTTTAATCATGGCATTGGGACGGTTGATCGCCTGCCATAAACGTTTGCCTTCTGCAATCGTTGCGGGGGCATCGTGGGCTAAATGCGGCGACACCTCCAAACTAACGCAGCCATCTCGCTGTTGAGTCGCTTCAAAAACAGGGTGAAATAAGTCAGCCGCCCCCTGAATATCGCGGATGGCTAAAGATTCATACGCTGTCATGGCAGGGGTATCCACGGGAAAATCGCTGAGGGCATCGGTGTATTCGTCGCTCTTGGCAATTGCTTTTTCAAAAATGGCGGGGTTTGAAGTCAACCCTCGTAACCCTTGCTGAACTAATACGGCTAGTTCGCCATCCCGCCATAAACTACGCCGTAAATCGTCCAACCACAGAGATTGGCCATGCGTTGCCAGAGATTGAAACATGATTGAAGTCATCGAAATGCCTGCGAAAAAAATGGAAAATAACGAGGAATTTCACGGTCGCATTTTGCTATTGCAACCCATCCCCGATGAGAAAACACTCCGATGCACTTTACCAGTTTATTGTTTTGGCTAGTGATTCTGATGGGTTGCGAGCCTGCACCCCCAAGTGAACTTGTCACGCCCGCGCCGCCTTTGCGGATCGCTTTAGTTATGAAGACACTGACCAACCCCTTTTTTGTACAGATGGAACGGGGCGCGCGGCGGGCCGAAAATGAATTTGATATTCAATTGATTGTTCGGACGACTGCCCAAGAAACTTCAGTAGAACAACAAGTGAGTATCATTGAAACGCTGATTAATGATCGAGTAGATGCCATTGTGATTGCGCCCGCTGACTCTTTGCGGGTAATCCCGATTCTCAAGTTGGCCCAAGACCAAAATATTGTGATCGTCAACATCGACAATCTGCTCGATCCCACCTTTTCGGAATTACACGGTTTGCATCCCATCCCATTCATTAGCGTCGATAACGAATTAGGGGCGTACAAATCTGCACGCTATCTTGTCGAGCAGTTCCCTTTTGAGACCGCCGTAAAAGCCGCCATTTTAGAAGGGATTGTGACGGCGCAGAATGGCCTTGATCGTACTGCTGGTGCGCGACGTGCCTTTGACGAAGCCCCGAACGTCGAGCTGGTCGCGACGGCAAGTGCCAATTGGAAAATTGACGAAGGTTACGCGGTGACGGCAGAACTTCTTAGCCAACATCCCGACATCAATGCCATTTTTGCGGCCAACGATATGATGGCATTGGGGGCGTTGCAGTACTTACGGGATAATGCCCTTGATCATGTAAAGATCGCGTCCTTTGATGCGTTAGCAGAAACGCGGGAAGCCATTCGTTCAGGCCAACTCGTCGCGACCATTGACCAACAAGCCGCTGAACAGGGGTATTTAGGTGTTTTAACGGCATTAAAGCTGCTGAAAGAGAAGGAGGCGATCATGGCCGCCGTGACTTTTGTCGAATCCAAACTAGTCACTGTCGTCCAAATTTCCTCACTTGGCACGCAGTAAGGTTACTTCCATGAAAAGCAACTTCATGTATTTTCGCGGAATTACACAGCGGTTTTTGGCCTACCTAATCGCGACGAGCATTTTGCCACTGATGTTGCTTGGCGTGGTCGCTTACAGCGTGACCTACGAACGATTATATGCGGACGGCCAGCGTTATTTGACGCAATTATTGAGGGATCAACGCGAGTGGTTGGATTTACAGTTGCGCCAAATTGAAAGCCTTATGACCAATTTGTCCAGTGTAGATGAGCTGCGCAGTGCCCTAAAAAACCCGCTCGGTACGCCCTATGAACAGCTTTCTACGCGGGTTCGCATGGGAAGCATTCTCAGCAGTCACGCTCACATTCAAGGGTTAGTCGGCATTGATTTGTTTGGAACGAATGGGGTTCATGTCGCAGTCGGCGATACGCTTAATCTCGATCATTTGGATAGAAATTTGCTGCAATCTATTCTTGAGGAGATGCGCCAATTTCAGATTCGTACCCATTGGATTGGCTACAGTCCCAATATCAATCGCCAATCTCGTTACCGCAATATCATCATGGTTGCGCGGCTCATCGAGGAAATCGACCCGAAAACCCTAGAGCGACAAGTTTTGGGATTTTTGTTGATTGGTTTGGACCCGAGTCATTTTCGCAATCACTGGTTGCCATTGGATTTAGGGGATGGAGGGAAGTTGGTGCTGTTAAACCACGATCAACACTATATTTTCCATCCTGAAATGCGACGACTAGGTGATCCTATTGAGGAAGCATTAACGCCGATCTCAGGGGATGAACCGATGATTGAAACGCTCATGATGCAGGATGATCTCTGGATATTAGCCAGGATCCGCTCACGGGTAGCGAATTGGGAAATCGTCGGATTGGTTCCCTTAATGACTTTTACGCAGAGTGCGCGACTTATTGGTTATGTTACAAGTGCAACTTTGCTGTTATGTCTCATGCTCATTGGCCTAATTGCATGGCGATATTCACAGGCCGTCGTCGAACCCGTGCGACAAGTCACAAGAGGATTTCAGCAGTTTCATCAAGGAACCCTCGATATAGAACGCCCTCTTGTAGTGAGTTCGCGGGACGAAATCGGCGATCTACTTCAGGGGTTTAATCAATTTCTCGCAGCAGTGGCGGAGCGTAGGCGTCTTGAAGCGCGATTGGAGCATATCGCCTATCACGACGCCCTCACCGACCTCCCCAATCGTCAGTATTTTCAGCATCACCTCGAAAAAGCTCTCCTTCAACAACCCACCCAAATCTTTGTTTTTTATCTGGATTTAGACGCGTTCAAACAAATTAATGACACATTAGGTCACAGTGCGGGGGATCGTCTTTTACAGGTTGCCGCATTGAGATTACAGGGGTGTGTTGGACGCAATAGTACTGTAGCGCGACTGGGGGGCGATGAATTTGCGGTGTTCATGATTATGGAACAGCATTGCGAAGTGGATCAGTGGGCAAAACGCATCCTAGATCGCTTAAATCAGCCTTTTTGGGTCGAAGGTCGTGAGTGGCACATTAGTAGTAGCGTTGGCGTAAGTTGTTATCCCGAACACGGTGCTCAAAGCGACGAACTACTGCGTTATGCCGATGCTGCGATGTATCAAGCGAAAAATAACGGTAAAAATCAGTACTGTCTTTACAGTGAAGCCATTAGTGAAGCGATCCACTACCGATTTAACTTGGAGATGGATCTGCGACGTGCCCTGCGCGAGAAAGAGTTTGTGTTGTATTACCAACCCCAAGTGAGCTTGCGTAGTCGCCAAATTATTGGAGTAGAGGCGTTGTTGCGGTGGCGTGATCCCCGTCGCGGTTTGGTCTTACCGGGCGATTTCATAGGGCAATTGGCGGACAGTCGAATTCTCGTCAGTGTTGAGGAATGGGCCTTGCGGACGGCCTGCCAGCAGATGCGCAAGTGGTGTGAACTGGGACATCATGGGGTACGTATAAGCGTCAATGTGTCGGCACAGCATCTCGTAGGTGGGCATCTTCTGGATTCGGTACAGAATGCGCTAACAGAAAGTAAATTGTTGCCGACGCATCTGGGAATTGAAATTACTGAACAATCGCTGATGGAAAATTTAGAGGACGCCAATCGCGTGCTACGAGAAATCAAAAAGTTAGGCGTTCATATCGAACTCGACGATTTTGGCACGGGGTATTCGTCGCTGGCCTATCTGAAGCAGCTATCCATTGACCATCTGAAAATTGACCGCTCTTTTGTCAAAGACATCAATAGTGATGCGAATGACCGTGCGATTGTCTATTCGATCCTTGCAATGGCGAAAACACTGGGTTTACAGGTGATCGCAGAAGGGGTTGAGAGTCAGGAACAGGTGGATTTGCTCTTGAAAGGTGGGTGTGACTGGGTGCAGGGATATTTTTACAGTCCCCCCGTAGACACGCAGATTTTCACGGAAATGTTGTCACAGTCGAGCATCGTATCGGTTTAACTCCACTGACTGAGGCATCCTTTTATGGCCGCACGCAATGTTTTAGGTTCGGATTTAGAGATGTGCAGTATCCATCCAATGACGGGTTTCTATCGCAATGGACACTGTGATACTGGCCCACAGGATCGAGGAAGCCACACGGTTTGTGCGCGAGTGACTGCTGATTTTCTAAAATTTTCGCGTTCAATTGGAAACGATTTGAGCACGCCGCGTCCCGAGTTTGGGTTTCCTGGGTTGAAGCCGGGAGATTGTTGGTGTTTATGTGCAGCGCGGTGGTTGGAAGCGTATGAAGCGAGGATGGCGCCTCAGGTCAAGCTCGAATCGACCCACGAAAAAGCTTTAGAGATTGTGCCGTTAGCCGCGCTTAAAGAACACGCATTGATTTCGTAATTTAAACACTGCTATGAGGAGCCGTAACAGATAGATGGTACTCCTCAAAGCAGTTCAGAACTTCTGATGGATCATTTTTTCTCTTGTTTTTCCTCGATGATCCATCCTCCCACCAGTGCTACTGTCATGACCAAGAAGACCAAAAACTGGCTGGCTATTGATCCCAACCAAATGAGAATAGTGATTGCAACCACAGCGTAGCCTAGCAACGGAATGGATTTGAGCAGCCATCTGGTAATTTTCAGATAAACCCAGCCAATCCCCGCGCAGATGATGAAAGGTATAACGATCAGAACGACGAGAAGTTTACCGAAGCTGAAATCGCCGCTGGATTCTGTGGAAGAAAAAGTCTGCGGATCAGGTGACGGTGCAGAATGAGGGGGCACAGAAGAGCTATGCTTTCGCGATTTGGTGTTCCGATATTGGCTGGCATCAGGGATATTGCTCACGGAGATGTCCTTAATGGGGGGATTTACACAACTTTTTAGTCAAAAAAACCGAATGTGTAGAGGGAAACCTGTGGGAAAAATTCTGCAAATACAAATTGCTGCGCTACCTCGGTTATTCTGTAGATTGATTCATTGCTAAAAACTTCTGCAAACCATGTGTTTACTTTCGGTCGTCGTACCCTGCTTCAATGAAATAGCGGTTTTACCCCTTACCCATACGCGTTTAACCGATGTTCTGAATGCCCTTTCTATCGAATACGAAGTGATTTACGTAGATGATGGGAGTTCTGATGGCACGCATAAATGGTTAGCGAAGACGCAAATTCATTCTACGAATATGCGTTATTTGCGGTTATCGCGGAATTTCGGTCATCAAGTGGCGGTCACGGCAGGGTTACATTTTGCGCATGGCGATGCAGTGGTCATCATCGACGCCGATTTACAAGATCCGCCAGAGGTAATCGCCGATTTTTTGGAGCGCTGGCGTGAGGGTTACGATGTGGTGTACGGTCAACGCATTGATCGTGAAGGAGAAACTCGATTTAAGCGATGGACTGCTTTTGGCTTTTATCGACTGCTTAATTCGCTATCTGATGTGCCAATTCCCCTCGATACAGGCGACTTCAGACTGCTTGACCGTCGAATTGTGGATATTCTGAAGCAGATGCCCGAACGTCACCGATTACTGCGTGCGTTAATTAGCTGGTTGGGCTTCAGACAAATCGCAGTGAACTATCATCGTGCGCCCAGAGCAGCGGGTTCTACGAAATACACCTTGCAAAAGATGCTCACCCTCGCCATTGACGGCGTAGTAAGTTTCTCAACACTTCCCCTTAGAGGCTTGTTTTATCTCGGTTTATTGAGTTTTTGTGGGGCATTATGTGGGATTGTTTATGCTGTCATCGTGCGGTTGTTTACCGACGATTGGGTGCCAGGATGGGCATTCTTATCGACCGTCATTTTTGCATTCGGCGGTCTGCAACTGATTAGTTTAGGAATTCTCGGCGAATATCTAGGCCGTATCTACACAGAAGTTAAGAACCGCCCTTATTTTCTGATCGCCGATTGGGGAGGATTCGATGAGACAAAAAACCGCGAGTTACCCTCGCGGCGATGTCTGAAATCTGATTGAGCCAGGATCAGAAAGCCTGCATACAAAGCGAAAGTAAGGCCGTTGGGTATAACCCCAGCGCAATCATCAACAAACCATTGGCACTAATGACTGCTTGCATATCGGGTTTTGGGGTATAAATTTTCTCTTCTTCAAGTTTATCGA
The DNA here is from genome assembly GCA_964613675.1 of uncultured Candidatus Competibacteraceae bacterium. Taxonomy (GTDB): domain Bacteria; phylum Pseudomonadota; class Gammaproteobacteria; order Competibacterales; family Competibacteraceae; genus DAIUCA01. The sequence continues at coordinate 2,756 of CAZTIH010000044.1, read as the reverse complement.
AGTAGATGTACTTAACGACGCGCAGATAGTAGAACGCACCAATGACGGAGAAGATTACGGCAAAGAGCGCTAACCCCACCATGCCTTGATTCACAAGTGATTGAATGACAAAGAGTTTTGCGTAAAACCCGACGAGGAACGGAATTCCCGCCATCGACATCATGGTGAATAACATCATTAACGCCAACCATGGATTATGTTGATTAAGCCCTTTGAAATCTTCGATCTGCTCGGCCTCATAACCTTGTTGGCTTAGGACTATGATCAATCCAAATGCTACCGAAGCCGTAAACGCATAAGTGATCGCGTAAAACATAGACGCCGCATAACCCTCTGATTGACCAGATAAAATCCCCAGGACAATGAAACCAACATGAGAGATTGTCGAGTAAGCAAGCATCCGTTTGAGATTGGTCTGTGCAATGGCTACCACATTGCCAATGACAATCGACAACACAGCCAACATCTGCAACATGGGTTGCCAATCTTCCACTAGGCTACCGCTACTATCGACCAGAAGTCTGATAGCCATCGCAAACGCAGCGATTTTAGGGGCGGCGCCAAGATAGAGGGTAACGGGGGTGATCGCACCTTGATAAACATCGGGTAACCACATGTGAAACGGGGCGGCGCCCAGCTTGAACCCCAGTCCCACCACGATAAATGCGAGGCCGAACGATAATACGATGCGGTCGCCATCGAAGTTTTGGATTCTGGCTGAAACTTCTGCTAAATCCAAAGTGCCTGTTGCGCCGTACATCATCGAAATTCCGTAGAGCAACATCCCAGAGGCAATGGCGCCTAGAACAAAGTATTTCATGGCCGCTTCGGATGACTGCGCCGAATCCCGATTGAAGGCAACCAACGCATATTGCGAGAGCGCAAGGAGTTCTAAACCCAGATATAAGCTCAAGAAATTATGAGACGAGATCAGAATCATCATTCCCAATACGCCGAATAATCCGAGCACAAAGTACTCGCCGCGCATCAGGCCGCGTTCTTCTAAATAATCTCGTGAGTATAGAAAACCGATCGCTGTCACCAAATAAACAGCGACTTTGAGGACATCGCCCATGCTGTCGCGCACAAATTGCCCGTAAAACGCCACGATGGGGTCTGAACTAAACCCATAAATAGTCAGCAGCGTTGCACCAAGCAAACTCAATTGCGATAACGCATAAGTGATCTGTCGCTGGTCATCTTCGAGAAAGGAATCAATGACGAGCACCGCACAAATGGCAAAGGTCAGGAAAATTTCGGGCAATAGCGCCGCATAGTCTAAATTCGCTTCCACAGTGCCCCCCTATAGCCCTGCCACGACGGTTGTCGTCGTGCCCGGAATCTTGGATTGTTGAATATGTTCAATGAGTTGCGTAGTTGAAGCAGCCATAACATTCGTCAATGGCTTGGGATAGAGGCCAAAAAACAGCACCATTCCCGCCAAAATGCTCAACATCAGGAATTCGCGTTGATTTAGGTCCTTCAAGTCATTTACATGTGCGTTGGTAATGGGGCCAAAGATAACGCGCTTGACCAGCCACAGCGTGTAGGCAGCACCCAAAATCAAGGTAAGGGCGGCAAGTAAGGCGATCCAGAAATTTGATCGCAAACTGGCTAAAATCACCATAAATTCGCCTACAAACCCAGAAGTCCCCGGCAATCCCGCATTAGCCATCGAGAACAGCACCATGAACGCTGCAAAAATCGGCATGGTGTTAGTTACGCCGCCATAAGCAGAAATTTCCCGTGAATGTACGCGGTCGTACAAAACGCCAACGCACAAGAACATTGCGCCTGAAATAAATCCATGAGAAACCATTTGGATCATACCGCCTTGAATCCCCAACGCTGCCCCTGTGACATCATTATGACTGGTAAGGATGTCGAAGGTAATAAAGAAACCCAGCGTAACAAATCCCATGTGTGCGATCGAAGAGTAAGCTATGAGTTTTTTCATATCCTGTTGCACTAAGGCGACTAATCCGATGTAAACCACGGCGATCAAAGACATGGCAATAATTAATCCATCCAAGTAAGCCGCACCATCTGGTGTAATGGGTAAGGCAAATCTCAAAAATCCATACCCACCGATTTTCAGCGTGATAGCAGCCAAAATAACCGAGCCACCTGTAGGCGCTTCTACGTGAGCATCGGGGAGCCAAGTATGGACAGGCCACATGGGAACCTTCACGGCAAAGGCAATCAGGAAAGCAAGGAAAATCAGAATTTGCTCGTTTAAACTCAGTGGAACCGCATGAAAAGCTAAAATCTCGAAACTTCCCGTCTTGAAATACAAGTAAACCAAGGCGACTAGCATGAAAACTGAGCCGAAAAAGGTGTACAGGAAGAACTTAATGGTGGCATACACGCGCCGAGGCCCTCCCCAAATCCCAATAATGAGAAACATGGGAATGAGCATGGCTTCAAAGAATACATAGAATAAAATGGCGTCAAGGGCTGCAAATACGCCGATCATGAATCCTTCCATGATCAAAAAAGCCGACAAGTATTGACAAAGGCGGTATTCAATCACTTCCCAACCCGCAATGACGACAAGAATTGTCGTAAAACTCGTCAGGATAATGAGCGGCATGGAAAATCCATCCACCCCTAAGTGATAATTTACTTTGAATTGAGGAATCCAAGGCAGTTTTTCTTGAAACTGCATACTCGCCAAGCTGACATCAAAACCAAAGAAAAGCGGTAAGGTCACTAGGAAAGTCGTAATAGAAACAATAAGTGCTAGTTTTTTGGCA
>CAZTIH010000043.1:3404-17488 GCA_964613675.1 uncultured Candidatus Competibacteraceae bacterium | reverse complement strand
GTCAACAACCCTATCCGCAAGCCGATGAACAGCGCCGTCATCCCGAAGCAGAAGCCGAGATTGAGTGGTTAAAGACATTTCTATTAGGTATCCGACGGATTCGGGCAGAAATGAACATCAATCCGGGCCGTGCGTTACCAGTATGGTTACAGGGCGGATCAGAATCGGATCATTTGCGCACCCATCGTCAGATGTCGGCCTTAACCCGTCTTGGGAAGCTAGAGAAAATCGAGTTTCTTGAGGCACAGGCGGTGGCGCCTGAATCGGCGATGGCGTTGGTGGGCGAGATGAAAATTCTCATCCCAATGGCTGGGTTAATCGACAAAGCGGCTGAAGAAGTGCGATTGACGCGAGAAATCACCCGTCTGCAAGGTGAGATTCAACGTCTGGAAGGTAAATTGTCCAATGAGAGTTTCGTGCAGCGTGCCCCCACGGAAGTCGTTGAAAAGGAACGGGAAAAACTCGAAAAAACGCAGAGTGAGCTCACGCAAATTTCATCACAGTTGACCCAAATCCGCCGTCTGTAACGACTTGAGGGAACGGAAACATGGCAAATTTTAATACGCATCTGAGTGTGGCGGCGGGAGTCTCGGGCGTGGTCGCGGTGAATCTAATGTTGGCGGGGGCGGTTCCGTCGGGGCAGGTGATGACTTACTTCTTCATCGGAACCTTAGGCGGACTCGCCCCTGACATCGACTTAGCCCATTCCACCTCCTTCAGAATCGTTGCGCAGATGATGGCGGTGTTAGCAGGGTTTACGCTCGTTCTGAATGCACCAGCAGATTACAGCCTAGTTGAGCTGATTATTTTATGGGGAATTGCGTTTTACTTTGTTCGTTACGGAGTTTTTCCGTTTATTGCCCGATCAACGCCCCATCGTGGCGTAATTCACTCGATTCCTGCCGGACTCTTTGCCGGACTCCTCACCGTCGTATTGACGTATCGCTTAGGGCAGGCCGAACCGCTTCATGCGTGGCTTTGTGGGTTTTTTATGGCCTTGGGATTTTTCATTCATTTGGTTCTGGATGAACTCTACAGTGTCGATTTATACAATCGTCGTCTCAAGCGTTCTTCGGGAACGGCATTGCATTTTATTGAAGAAAAAGAACCCCTTGCGACGGCTTATTTATATGGTGCATTGGTGGTTTTATTCTTTATGGCTCCGTCGAGTAGCCAATTTGTGCAGCGCGTGATTCTGTTAGATCTCCATCGTTGGACGGCGCATTTATTGCCCAGTGGCCCGTGGTTTCGCGGGCTTGGATTTTACTAATTTCGGATGTCGATATGTCTGTAACCCCCACCAATTTTATCCGTCAGATCGTCGAAAATGATCTGGCGACGGGTAAACACACCACCGTAATTACCCGATTTCCGCCCGAACCCAACGGTTATCTGCATATCGGCCACGCAAAGTCGATTTGTCTGAACTTTGGGTTAGCGCGGGACTTTCAGGGGAAATGCCATCTGCGCATGGACGATACCAATCCCGTTAAAGAAGACCTCGAATTTGTAGAAGCCATTAAGAGCGATGTGCAGTGGTTGGGATTTCAGTGGGAAGTGATGGCTCATGCGTCGGATTATTTTTCGCAACTTTATGATTTTGCTGTAAAATTGATTGAGTTGGGGAAGGCGTATGTCGATAGTCTGAACGCTGAAGAGATGCGCCAATATCGCGGAACACTCACCGAATCGGGGCGGGAAAGTCCCTATCGGAACCGTTCAATTGCAGAAAATCTCGACTTATTTCAACGGATGAAACAAGGGGAATTTCCCGATGGCGCACATGTGCTACGGGCAAAAATCGATATGCAGCATCCCAATATCAATCTGCGCGACCCGCCGATTTATCGCATCAGACATGCTCATCATCAGCAGACGGGGGATGAGTGGTGCATTTATCCGCTGTACGACTACACCCACTGCCTAAGCGATGCCATTGAAGGGATTACCCATTCGCTGTGTACGCTGGAGTTTGAGGATCATCGTCCGCTGTACGACTGGGTGTTAGATCAATTACCTGTCCCTTGTCACCCGCAACAGATTGAATTTGCGCGGTTAAATCTAAATTACACCGTGTTGAGCAAGCGCAAATTGACGCAGTTGGTCGCCGAACGCCATGTGCAGGGGTGGGATGATCCGCGCATGATGACGATTGCGGGGATTCGTCGACGGGGTTATCCCCCAGAAGCGCTCATCGACTTCTGTAATCGCATCGGAATTACGAAGAAAGAAACCGTCATTGAAATGTCGCTTTTAGAAAATTGTGTGCGCGAACAGCTAGATAAAACTGTCCCGCGTGTCATGGCCGTTCTGAATCCGCTGAAAATGGTGCTGTTGAATTTTTCGGAAGGCGAGGTGATCGACATCGAATTGGCCAATCATCCGCAAAAACCTGAAATGGGTCGGCGTACTGTGCCATTGGGTCGGGAAATCTGGATTGAACGGGATGATTTTATGGAACATCCAGTCAAGGGCTTTCATCGACTCGTGCCCGGGGGTGAGGTGCGGTTGCGAGGGGCATTTATCGTGAAGTGCGAGCAAGTCTTAAAGAATGCGGCTGGCGAAATTACCGAACTCCATTGCACTTACGATCCTACGACGCGCAGTGGAAGTGCCACTTCAGAACGTAAAGTGAAGGGGACCATTCACTGGGTGGCGGCACATTCAGCGGTGGATTTGACAGTGCGACTGTACGACCGACTCTTTAACGTCCCGTTTCCCGATGATGGCCCGGGAACCTTTTTAGATCACATCAACCCGCATTCCATCGAGGTTCTGACGCAGGCCAAGGGAGAACCGTTGCTTGCGCAATTTTTGCCCGAGACACGGGTGCAATTCGAGCGGTTGGGGTATTTTTGCGCGGATCGTTGGGAGTATTCGACGCAGAATCCCGTATTTAACCGCACAATTTCACTGCGCGATTCGTGGGAAAAGCCAAGTAAGTAACAGAATCCCTTAGGGACAGGGATTAGGATGTTGTTGATGGATTTTTTCGATTTCGCCTATCACCTCATCACTCAAGGTGAGGTCGATGCTGGCGATGTTGGTTGCAAGCTGTTCGAGGGTCGTCGCCCCAATGATGTTTGCTGTGACAAATGGGCGACTGTTCACGAATGCAAGGGCCATTTGGGCGGGATCAAGACCGTAACGCCGAGCGAGGTTGCAGTACTGCTCAATCGCGATTTGACCTAAAGGATTGAGATAGCGCGTAAAACGGGAATAAAGCGTGAGGCGTGCCTTGGGCGGACGTTGGCCATTCAGATATTTTCCGCTCAAGGCACCAAAGGCGAGGGGCGAATAAGCCAGCAAACCGACAGCTTCCCGATGCGAAATTTCGGCTAAACCGATCTCGAAAGTTCGGTTTAAGAGATTGTACGGATTCTGAATGCTAACAATCGGCGACAGATTCTGTTGCTTAGCGGCGTGCAGATAGGTCATGACGCCCCAAGGGGTCTCGTTCGATACGCCTACATGTCTAACTTTCCCCGCTCTAACGAACTCGCCGAGAATTTCGACAACTTCCGCAATCGGCGTGACATTCGGTGGATCATCGCGATAGAGATAGCCCAGTTCACCAAAATAATTTGCAGAACGGTCGGGCCAATGAATCTGATAGAGGTCGATATAGTCGGTTTGCAGACGTCGCAAACTGTGATCAAGTGCATATTCCAGATTTTTCCGATCCAACGCGAGGGGAAAGTTGGGGCGCATGTACCCAAAGTTTTCAGAGGGACCAGTGACCTTGGTAGCAATGATGAGTTTATCGCGTAAGCCACTGATTTTTAACCAGTTTCCCAAATGCTGCTCAGTTAGGCCGTAGGTCTCTGATTTCGGCGGAATGGCGTACAGTTCTGCCGTGTCGATAAAATTGATGCCCTGCTCGACGGCGTAATTCAGTTGGGCCTGGGCTTCTGCTTCAGTATTCTGCTCGCCCCAAGTCATCGTCCCTAAGCAGATCACGCTCACCATTAGGTCGGTGTTTCCAAGGCGTCGATATTGCATCGTCATACAAGTTAACCCTTTGATTTAAAAGTGATAATTTAAGAAAGATGTCCCAAAGAACGCATGATTTTCTGGGAACGCTGAACGCAATCTTCGAGCGAAAGCCCTGTGAGATAGTTGCCCGTGAGATGCAACGGTAAAGGAGTCAAAGCGTCGTCGATTTGGGCAATACGCTGCTGATGACCACGCCGCAAAATGGGTAACTCATTGATTTTGTGATGGGTCGCCACAAATTCATTTGCAGAAATCTGAAGCGTCTGAGCAATCCGTTCAATTCGCTGCGTTTCATCTGAAAGATGGGGTTTGAAATGAAAAGTGAAGCTCCGCAACGTAGGATGAGGGCGATAGTCCCGAGAAACGGCTGAGTAGAAGTCTGCGGATTCCCCAATCAAACCGGCTAAGGGGGGAATTTTCACCGCCGCTTGAGAAACCACTACTGCGGTCGTGTAAATCATCGCCGATTCGATGGGGTTCAGAAGAGCAGCAATTGATGGACAACTTGTTGATAATAAAGTGTTTGTGACCTTTATCGGAGTCGCGACCACTAAGTGCCGTCCGTAAAACCGCCGCCCATCTGCAACCGTCACTTCAGACCTTTCAGTAGCGCGTTCAGCGAGATGAAGAGCCGTCACCTCGGCATGGGGAACCACAGTCAGTTGTCGGGCCAGTTGCCGCGTCAGCATTTGAATCCCTTCGCTTAAAGTGAAACTGCGCGGAATTTTCTGACGGCGAGGTCGGCTGCCAAATAACGCATCGGCGGGAAAATCGTGGGCGGGTTGACAAATCACAGCGCTAAATGCCGGCGCAAAGACGCGGGCGAAATTCTGCGGCCCGACAATCTGGCCGTAGTATTCAGAGACCGTTTTTCCCGCACGCTGAAGTCGAAAAAAGCGGGGGCCGTAACGCAATAATTCTAACCAATTCAATGCTCCAACGATGGATCTGCGCTGATTTTTTGCCGTCCACAATTGAAATTGCAGTTTGCCTTTTTTGCAGATGTATTCGGATAACTCCGCATCTTGCAGCAGATCAATCACGCCACCATAAGAATTGAACAGGCTATGTGCGCCCAATTCTGTCCAGAAGTCGGAAGTGAGGGGCGCAGACTGAATACAGCCTCCGAATTCGCCAGTGCGTTCGAGCACCACCACCGATTGACCGGCCTGTTGCGCGTACCAAGCCGCCGACAGCCCGCTGATACCGCCGCCAATTACCACAAAATCGTAGTTCATTGGCGCATCAATCGAACAGTTTGCCAGGATTCAGAATCCCGTTCGGGTCAAAGGCACGACGAATCGCCTGTAGATAAGCGATTTCGGTGGGCGGGCGCGTGTAATGAAGAAAGGGTTTTTTGAGTAACCCCACGCCGTGTTCCGCCGAGATCGTGCCACCAAATTGTTCAAGTAATTCAAAAAGTTGGTTGCTCGCTTCATGACAACGATGCTCAAAAGTGGCTTGATCGACACTTTGGGGTTTCAAGACGCTGATATGCAAATTGCCATCGCCAATGTGCCCAAACCAAATCACCTCAAAATCGGGATATAACCGATTAAACAGGCCATCTGCTTGGTCTAAGAAGGCGGGTATCTGTTTGATACGTAAAGCAATATCGTTTTTATAAGGCGTGAAGACGGCAATAGACTCCGTAATATCTTCGCGTAGCTGCCATAACTGTGCGGCTTGGGTTTGGTTCTGACTTAAGACCCCATCCAGAACATGTTCTGCTTCGGCAAGTTGCTCAAATAACGCCATCGCTTTATCGGTCGTCGAGGGGTCGTGAACCTCAAATTCGACAAGGGCGTAATAGGGCGTTTCCGTTTCAAAAGGTCGCATTAATCCCTTGGCCAAAACATGATTTAGCGCTTTGTCTGAAAAGAACTCAAATGCTTGTAATGGCAAGGTTTTTTGGGTGATTTGGAAGACTTGAGTGAGGGCATTCAAACTCGGGACCGCAAAGACCATTACCGCTAATTCGGGGGGCGGTAAGGTGAGCTTAATTGTGGCTTCGACGATGATCCCTAAAGTGCCTTCGCTACCGATGAATAGATGTCTTAAGTCATAACCGGTCGCGTTCTTAATGAGTCCTCGGTTGAGGTGCAGACAATCGCCCGTTCCCGTGACAACCGTGAGATCCGTCACCCAATCTCGCGTCAGTCCGTAGCGTAAAACTTTGATTCCGCCCGCATTAGTCGCGATGTTTCCGCCAATTTGACTGGATCCCCGTGCTGCAAAGTCCACGGGATAATACAGCCCTTTTTCTTTCGCAAATTGTTGCAGAACTTCGGTAATCACGCCCGCTTCACAGCGCACGGTGCGTTCAATCGGGTCAAAATCCAGGATTCGGTTCATCTTCTCTAGAGACACGACGATTTCGCCCTGATACGCCACCGCTCCTCCACTTAAACCCGTCCGTCCCCCAGAAGGCACGAGTGCGACGCGCTGTTCATTGGCCCATTTCACTAAAAACTGAATCTGTTCAAGGGTTTGCGGAAAAACAATAGCCGTCGGTTGAGGGGTCCAATGACGGGTCCAATCGCGGCCGTACTGTGCCAAACTCGATGCGTCCGTCCGCACAGTGAGCTGTTGGCGATGTAAAATTTCTAAATCAATGGCAACGACATTCATGCGTAATTATTCTCAAAAACGGTGAAGAAAAGGCGCTTATTTCGGCAATTAAGGGCCGGTTAACGCATTGGGAAGTTGTCCGACTTTCGGGCGTTGCGTAGATTTACGGCCCTTTGCGCTGAGTAGCAACCTCATGAAGAAAACGTCCTACGACAAGTCCAAGATGAAAGTGTTATTGCTCGAAGGGATTCACGACAGCGCTGTAGAAGGGTTTGAACAGGCGGGGTACGCCCAAATTGAACGGTTGAAAGGTGCTTTGACGGGGGCGGCGCTCATCGAAAAAGTGCGCGACGCCCATATTTTGGGCATCCGTTCCCGTACCCAATTGACCGCCGAAGTCTTTCAAAACGCCCCTCATCTCCTGGCGGTGGGATGCTTTTGTATCGGTACCAATCAGGTGAATCTCACCGCTGCGCAGTTGCACGGGGTTCCGGTGTTCAATGCGCCGTTTTCTAACACGCGCAGCGTGGCCGAACTGGTGGTGGCGGAGACGATTTTTCTCATGCGCGACCTTCCCCGTCGGAATGCAGCGGCTCACGTCGGCGGTTGGATTAAGTCGGCCGATCAATGCTTTGAGGTGCGCGGCAAGACCATCGGGATTGTGGGATACGGCCACATTGGCACGCAGGTGGGCGTGTTGATGGAGGGGTTAGGGTTGAAGGTGATTTTTTACGACATCGAAACCAAGCTCGCCCTTGGGAACGCCCAACCGCGTGAGTCGCTCGCGGCGTTGTTGCAAGAAGCCGACATCGTGACGCTTCATGTGCCCGAAACGCCCCAAACGCATAATATGATTGGCGTCAATGAGTTAGCACGCATGAAGGCGGGTGCAGCATTAATTAATGCGTCGCGCGGAACCGTGGTGGACATCGACGCGCTGGCCGCCTCGCTCGAATCGGGACATCTTCGGGGAGCCGCCATAGATGTATTTCCCGTCGAGCCGAAAGCGAACGACGAAGCGTTTGTGTCTCCATTGCAGCGGTTTGAACAGGTGATTTTGACGCCGCACATCGGCGGTTCCACGATGGAAGCGCAGCAGAATATCGGCACTGAGGTGTCGATTAAGTTGGTGAAATATAGCGATAACGGTTCCACATTGACGGCGGTGAATTTTCCAGAAGCTTCGTTACCCGAACATCCCAATTGCCACCGTTTGCTGCACATCCATCGCAACGAACCCGGATTATTGCGGGCGGTAAACGACGTATTTTCCCGTCAACAAATCAATGTGGCCGCACAATATCTGCAAACTCGCGATCAGGTGGGGTATGTCGTCATCGACATCGAAGCCGATCCGGATGCAAGCAGTCGGGCCCTTCAGGAGTTGAAACAGATCCCGAATACGCTACGCGCCCGTGTGCTGTATTAAATCGTCTATGTATTAACTGAGTTAGAGGTAATTTATGACCGCTTTAATGCCCGCGTTGGAGTGTTTGCATTGGCAACCCCGCCAAGTAACTCGTCCTCACCCTCTGTTGTTGATTCATGGTGCGTTTGCGGGGGCTTGGTGTTGGGATGAGGGCTTTGCGGGCTACTTTGTGGAACGCGGTTACGACGTTCATGCGGTGAGTTTGCGGGGGCATGGCAAAAGTCGAGGGGCGTTGTTAATGGCGTCTCTCGAAGATTTTACCGATGATGTCGCGTCGGTGGCCGCCACCTTGTCGCCCGCACCGATTTTGGTCGGGCATTCGATGGGGGGAATGATCGTGCAAAAGCTCATGCAACGGCAGCCCCTCACAGCCGCAGTGTTGATGGCTTCTTTGCCCCCAGATGGGCTTTTTTGGCCGACCTGGTGGTTGTGGTTACAAGACCCCGTTCTATTGTTCAATCTGAATCTCTTACAGAACTTTGGTCCGAACGCTATCCCCTTACAGATGGCCCGTCGTGCGCTGTTTTCGGCAGATGTTCCCGATGAACGGGTTGCGCGGTTGTGTCGCCAAAGCCAAGGTGAGTCACCCCGTGCATTGATGGACATGTTGGGACTCGGTTTGCCTGTTCCTGGACGACATTACGCCTGTCCTACGCTGGTATTAGGGGCGGAACGGGACGCGCTAATTCCGCCTTTTTCCTTGGGTCTCACTGCCCACACATACAACGCCCCGTTGCAGGTCGTGCCCAATATTGCCCATGCCATGATGCTCGACACCCATTGGCCTTGGGCGGCGGCGGCGTTGGCGGCTTGGCTTGACGAACAAGGGTTATAACTCACGTCTTTCTAAAGGATCGTCTCATGAGTCTGTCGCTTAAACCCCAACGACTGAAGCGTTACCGCGATATTGCCGGTTTAATTTTGAAGTACAGCCGCAAAAAACTGCTGCAATATCAACGGTTTGACCAGCTCATGGACGATGAGCGACTTAAGGTTCAGGTCGCCGACGGTGTTCCCGAACAGCTCACCCAAGACCTAGAAAATCTCGGCCCAACCTTCATTAAACTGGGTCAAATGCTTTCTACGCGAGCGGATTTGATGTCGCCGCCTTACCTGGAGGCCCTTGCGCGGTTACAGGACGATGTCGCGCCGTTTCCCTTTCACGAGGTCGAGGCGGCGATCTCGCGGGAGTTAGGGGTACGGGTGGGGAAGGTGTTTCGGGAGTTTGATCCCACTCCAATTGCGGCGGCGTCGTTGGGGCAGGTTCACCGAGCACAGCTACAGGACGGGCGAGAAGTTGCGGTGAAAGTGCAGCGGCCTAACATCCGTCAAACCATCCTCGATGATTTTGAATCCTTACGGGACATCATTAGTACGATTGATTATTACACCAATATTGGGCGGCAGTTTTCGATCAGTGAGATTCTGGATAACTTCCACAAAACCCTGTTACGAGAGCTAGATTTTCGCCAAGAAGCCGAGAATCAGATCACCTTGGGGGAGTATCTTCAGGATTATCCACAGATTCTGATTCCGCAATCGGTACCCGAATTAACGAGTTCGCGAATCTTGACGATGGAGTTCATTCGCGGCCAAAAACCAACCCAATTGACGCCCTTATCGCGTCTTGAACTTCACACTGAACATTTAGCCGAGAAGCTCTTTAGCGCTTATCTCGATCAAGTGCTGGTTCACGGATTTTTCCATGCCGATCCCCATCCGGGAAACATTCTGATTACCCCCGATGGTCGCTTGGCCCTGTTGGACTTAGGGATGGTGGCGACCCTCGACGGACAATTACAGGAAAATCTCTTGAAACTTCTGTTTGCGATCCACGAGGGGCGGGGACAGGATGTGGCGAAGTGTTGTGCCGCGATGGGGAACCCGACGGATCAATTCGACGAAAAGCGGTTTACGAAAGGTGTAGTCGAGGTGATTGGGTTCTATCAGAAATCGAAGAGTCGGCGTCCTCCGGAGGGACGAGTGGTTCTCGAACTCACGCGGTTGTCGGCGGAATGCAATTTACGACCGGCGGCAGAACTGGCGGTGTTAGGGAAAGCGCTATTGAATTTAGACGATGTAACGCGGTTGCTGCATCCCGATTTCGATTCGACCAAGGTGATGCAGCATCACAGCGAACAGATTATGCGTCAGCGGATGTTAAAAACGCTTTCGCCTACCAGTGTGCTATCGACGCTCATGGAAACCCAACGATTAACACGCCAGCTCCCTGACCGCTTAAATACATTGCTTGACTCGCTCGTTCGTCAGCAGTTTGAACTCAAAATCAATGCCATCGACGAAGTGCGGTTAATCGACAGTCTCCATAAAATTGCTAATCGCATTGCCCTGGGCCTGGTACTTGCCGCGCTGATTATTGGCGCCGCGATGATGATGCAGGTTGAAAGTACGCACACACTTTGGGGCTATCCTGCCTTTGGAATCATCATGTTTCTTGGGGCGGCGGGTTGTGGTTTTTATCTAGTATTCAGCGTTCTGCTAGGGGATCGACCCAAGCGCCCCCGACGATGAATTGTTTCCATTTGATGCTTTGAGGACGGTGTATGACTTGGCGATGGTGTTGGGGGATTCTGATGGCGATGCTTTTGGGGTGCGAAACGGGGCTTCCGACCGTCGAATTTAGCGAGGAAGCCTATGAGCAGGCGATGTCGTTGGCGCGTTATGGCGAAGCCGTGACCTTACTCGATGCCGCCATTAAAGATGCGCGTGAGCAACGGCCCATCAATATGGTTCAGCTCTCGGATTTCTATCTACGCCGTGCCCGTCTTCAGGATCGTTTAGGTCGTGACGCCCGCGCTGAAGCCGATTTTGACGCGGCGGTTAATCTCAATCCCGACGATGACAAGGCGCGACGGCAGCGGGTGAGTTTTTATCTCAGTCGGCAACAGTTTCGGTCGGCGTTAAGCGATGTATCCGTGTTACTGCGAACCCTTCCAGAGGACGAACCGTTACTGCGTCAACGCGGTATATTGCGCATAGGGATTGGGGATTTGGAGGGTGCGGTGGCCGATTTAAGCCTAGCGATTCGCGTCGATCCGTCCTCGTACGAAGCCTATTATCGACGGGGGATCGCTTACCGAATGCAGGGAGAGTGGCTGGCAGCGATTGAAGATTTGGATGTGGCGATTGGGCTTAAAGACGATCGGGCGGAATTTTTCCACGAACGCGGTTTAGCCTACAAAGGGATGCGGAGTTGGCAGAACGCATTGCAGGATTTTTCCCATGCACTAGTCCTGGAACCGCAAAAGGTAGAAGTTTTCCGTGCCCGTTCAGAAGTATTTATGTTAATCAACCGCTTTTCGGAGGCCCTAAACGACTTAGATCAAGCGATTGCCGCAGACGGGCGCAATGTGACGCTCTTTACGGCTCGAGCGGAAGCCTTTGAGCAACTGACCCTATTTGATCGAGCGATTGAAGATTTCTCAACGGTGATTACCTTGGAACCTTCGCCCATGGCGCACCATCGACGGGGGCTTGTGTACTTCTATCGAGGGGACTATGACGCGGCCTTAGCAGACTTTGCCGAGGCCATCCGACGGGATAGCGAGTTTTTGCCGGCCTACTTCCAACGAGGGCTTATTTTTATTGCCTCAGGGGAATATGTCGCGGCGGAACGCGAGTTTAGTCAACTCATCGAACGCAACACCTTGTCGGCAGAGGCTTATTTTCAGCGCGGGAACGCCAAACGCTATCGAGGGGATCGTCGAGGGGCACGGGAGGATTTTCTTCGTGCCCGTGAATTAGAGCCGCAACATATTGGTGCCCAGGAGCAGTTACGGCTGCTAGATAATCCTTAAATTTGAAGGTCGTCGATTACCTAAATGCGGTTACAGGCGTTGTTTTACATAACGACCAGGTGCGGGTTCGATCACTTTTAACGCACCACTTCCCGGGGTACGCGCCGGCACCTGTTCATCATTCAACTGCGTGGCCCAGCCAAACCAATCAGTCCACCAAGAACCGGGCCGTTGTTCCGCCCCCTTCAACCATTGATCGGGATCGGTGGGCAGTTCGTCTTCGCGCACCCAAAAGCCGTATTTATTGGCCACGGGAGGGTTGATGACCCCTGCGATGTGGCCCGAACCCCCTAACACAAATCGCACCGGACCACTTAATAGTGACGGGCCGCGATAGGTGGCTTTCCACGGGGCGATGTGATCTTCCTTGGTCGAAATGAAATACGCCGGGGTATTGACTTTGCGTAGATCAATGGGATGACCGAGCAATTGGATGCCGCCCACTTCGACTAGTCGGTTCTCCAGGTACATCCGCCGTAAGTAGAAACTGTGCATTTTGGCGGGCATTCGCGTGGAATCGGAGTTCCAGTAAAGTAAATCGAAGGGGAACGGATCTTTACCCAGTAAGTAATTGTTGATGAAAAACGACCAGATAAGATCGTTGGCCCGCAACATGGTAAAGGTTGTTGCCATGTCAGCGCCATCTAAAAAGCCCCGTTGATCCATGCGTTTTTCGAGGCGAGCGACTTGATTTTCATCGAGAAAAACACTGAGTTCACCGGGCTGGGAGAAGTCGATGAGAGTTGTAAAGAAGGTGGCCGACTTAATGGGTTCGCGTCCTACTTGCGCCAAATACCCCAGCGTGGCGGCGAGTAAAGTGCCCCCTAAACAGTAACCCGCTGCATGGACTTCGGTTTCGCCAGTCGCTTGCTGAATTGCGTCGAGGGCCGCCAACACACCTTCGTTGAGATATTCCTCAAACCCGGCTTCTGCGTAGCTTTCGTCTGGATTGACCCACGAAATCACGAAAACCGTAAATCCCTGATCGACGGCCCATTTGATAAAGGAGTTTTTGGGGCGCAGGTCGAGGATGTAATACTTATTGATCCACGGTGGGACGATGAGCAACGGGCGTTTGTAAACCTGTTCAGTGGTGGGGGTGTATTGCAGCAACTGCATCATGCGATTTTCAAACACGACCGCACCCGGCGTTGCGGCAATATTTTCGCCTAGCTGAAACGCTTCTAAATCCGTCATGCGGATGCTGAGTTTGCCCTTACCACGCTCCATGTCCCGCAGGAAATTCCGTAACCCATTGACAAAACTTTGGCCATTCGTGCGAACCACTTCCCGTAAGGCCTCGGGATTGGTGGAGATGAAATTCGTAGGAGCGGCGGCGTCGATGATTTGACGGGTGTAAAAGTTCAGCTTTTGAGCGGTTTGGGGGTCTAAATCGTCGGCCTCTTTGACTAGATCTTCAAGCCAATGGCTGTAGAGCAAATAGCCTTGTTTGAGCCAATCGAAATACCAGTCTTGATGCCAGGCGTCGTCCTTAAAACGGCGGTCACCTGGATCAGGTGTAATGACGGGGTCGGGTTGACCGCCCATCAATCGCAACGCAGACCATTGAGCCAACGCCATCGACGCGCTCCACAATCGGGTTTGGTGTTCGGCGAGGAGGGCAGGGTCACGCATGAGGGCGTTGAAGAGGGAGACAAACGCATCCATCACACCGAGGTCGTCACGCATGATGGGTTTATTTGAATCCAGGCCCTGTTCGATAAGACGGGCGCTTAGGTATTGACTACTGTGAACGATGTCTTGAAGGGCGTTTGCAAGTTCGACGAGATCGAGAGGCGTTTGGGTAGGAGGGGTATCGGCAGCGCTCATGAATTTTATCTGAAGGTGAGGAATGGGGAGGGTAAAGCTACGTAGCAATGGTGAATGTCGCAAATCGGCTGGAGAGAATTACAAATTTTAAGCTAAAAATTCGGTATTTTCCGACTGAGATTAAAAAAGTCGTGCACTCTAAAATAATTCGGGGTTTTTACTCATATGGGGTTAACGATTTGTGGTTTCTTCACATAACTCAAATATAGGATTGGCATGAACGTCGAAGAATTGAAAATGCAGTTGCAACGCGAATTACCCGCATTATTGCGTCAAGATGAGTCTTTTCGGGCTTGGTTAGAGCAATTGATTCGGCAAACGGCTGTCGCCCACGAAACCTTTGAGGCACGCTTTGAGCGAATTATGCAGGAGTTAGCGAATGATCGTGCGGAACGCCGTCGAGAATCCGAAGAGCAGAACCGCAAGTGGGAAGAGCAGAA
>CAZTIH010000043.1:0-3304 GCA_964613675.1 uncultured Candidatus Competibacteraceae bacterium | reverse complement strand
AGAATCGCAAGTGGGATGAGGAGAACCGCAAGTGGGATGAGCAGAATCGCAAGTGGGATGAGCAGAATCGCCAAAATCAAAAGCTGTTCGAGGAGATTCAACGTTCACGGGTGCGCACGGAGCAACATATCAGTGCTTTGGGATCGCGTTGGGGGTTGGCGTCAGAAAGTAGTTTTCGCGAAGCCCTCAAAGGAATTTTGGAGGGCAGTTTTGAAGTTCAAGTGTTGAACACCAATGAACTCGACGAGGAAGGCATCGTGTTTGGGCGCCCTGAACAGGTAGAAATCGACATCATTATTAAGAATGGCCTGGTGATTCTTTGTGAACTGAAGTCCTCAATGTCGAAAGGCGACATGTACATCTTTGATCGGAAAGCACAGTTCTACGCAACACGACATCAGCGCCCTATCGCACGCAAAGTGGCGATTTCGCCGATGGTGCATCCCAGTGCACGGGTTGTCGCCGAGAAATTGGGAATTGAAGTCTTTAGCTATGCGGAAGAAGCGAATTTCTAAACCGTCGTTTTTACGAATCCCCCGCACGGATTTTGTGTAGGGACATTCGTCACAATTTTGCTTTTGATTGCTGTTTCAGCGAACCCTCCGTATCGTATGCGCCTTTTTTTGGTCGGTCTCCGAACCTAGGCCGATTCCTTTGAGGAGTTACTTTACATGTACGCAGTGATTCACACCGGGGGCAAGCAATATCGCG
Organism: uncultured Candidatus Competibacteraceae bacterium; assembly: GCA_964613675.1. Classification (GTDB taxonomy): domain Bacteria; phylum Pseudomonadota; class Gammaproteobacteria; order Competibacterales; family Competibacteraceae; genus DAIUCA01. The sequence continues at coordinate 2,593 of CAZTIH010000043.1, read as the reverse complement.
TGGCGCCTGGGCAAAAGTTGAAAATCGAAAAGCTCGAAGCCGATGCGGGAACCGAAGTGGCTTTCGATCAAGTGCTTGCCGTGAGTAATGGCGACGCCCTCACATTCGGTCAACCCCTAATCGCGGACGGCAAAGTTGTCGCGGAAGTCCTCAAGCACGGGCGTCACGACAAGGTGTATATCGTCAAATTCCGTCGTCGCAAGCATTACCGCAAGCAACAAGGCCATCGGCAGCATTTCACCGAAGTCAAAATCACCAGCATTCAGGGCGGGCCGTTAAGCGAACCCGTTTTTGCGCCGACGATCGTGGCGAATGTCGAAGTCGCGCCCCCCGATGTGCAACAAGATCTTTCCCCCGTTAATCAGGAGTAAGTCATGGCCCATAAGAAAGCAGGCGGCAGCAGCCGTAACGGTCGCGATTCCGAATCGAAACGCTTAGGTATTAAGAAATATGGCGGCGAAATCGTGTTTGCGGGCAACATTTTGGTGCGCCAACGCGGGACGCAATACCATCCCGGACGGTTTGTCGGGTGCGGTACGGATTACACGCTCTTCGCGAAAACCGATGGCATCGTGCAGTACAGCGTAAAAGGGAAACTTCAGCGCCGTACCGTCAGCATTATGCCCCTCACCGCCTCTGAAACCGCCGACGAAACCACGATGTTGCAAAAGACGGACGAAGCGACCGTCGAGACGGCGGAAACCGTTGCCAGCTAGGCGTCCTTCCCCAATTTCTCCGAAAATGGCCCCCACGCGGGGCTTTTTTGTATGACTAATCGGCGCGTTCACCACAAAAATCCCGTGAACCGCCCCATTGTGTAGGTAAATCATCATGCGATTTGTGGACGAAGTAACCATCGAGGTACAGGCCGGCGATGGAGGGAATGGAGGGGTGAGCTTTCGTCGCGAAAAGTTTATTCCCCTCGGTGGCCCCGACGGCGGTGATGGGGGCGATGGCGGCAGCATTTATCTGTTCAGCGACCCCAATTTAAATACGCTCGTGGATTATCGTTATACCCGTCATTTCAAAGCCCAACGGGGCATCAATGGCATGGGCAAAGAGCGCACCGGAAAAGGTGGCGACGACGTGACCTTAAATGTGCCCGTGGGAACGGTTGTATTTGATGCCGATACCGACGAGTGCTTAGGTGAACTTCTCGAAGTCAATCAACGACTTTGCGTGGCACGGGGGGGATTTCACGGAATTGGCAACGCACGTTTCAAAAGCAGTACAAACCGTGCGCCCCGTCAATTTACCCCGGGTCAAGCGGGCGAATTCCGTCGCTTGCGCCTCGAATTGCGATTGTTGGCAGATGTAGGGCTACTTGGGCTACCGAATGCGGGTAAATCGACTCTTTTGGCTACCGTTTCCGCCGCCAGGCCCAAAATTGCCGATTATCCGTTTACGACGCTCTACCCCAATTTGGGCGTGGTGCGCGTGGGAATGTTGGCCAGCTACGTAATGGCTGACATTCCGGGCTTGATCGAAGGTGCTGCCGAGGGTGCGGGTTTAGGGATTCGCTTTCTGAAACATCTGAAGCGCAATCGCTTGTTATTGCATTTAGTCGATATGAGCAGCCCCACCGTCGAAGCCGATATGCGGACCATCGAAGGCGAATTGGCGGCTTACGACGAGGCACTAATTGAGGTTCCACGTTGGTTGGTGCCCACTAAGCTCGATTTGTTGCCCGCCAGTGACCGTCAATCAGCCATCGAAGCGTTGGTGACGGCGTTGGACTGGGGGGGGCCGGTGTATCCCATTTCAGCCGTTGCGGGCGAAGGGATTGACGCCTTAAATCAAGCGGTTATGGCGCATCTGAATGCCCACTCTGTAGCAGAATCTTTGTCTAGTGAGTCCGCTCATGCCCCTGCTTAGTCGCACGGAGCTTGGTCAGTCACAGCGTTGGGTCGTGAAAATTGGCAGTGCGATGGTGACTGCGGACGGTTTGGGGCTTGATCGAGATGCCTTAGGCGATTGGGTCGAGCAGTTGGCTGAACTCCATCGTCAAGAACGCGAAATTCTGATCGTGTCCTCGGGGGCGATTGCCGAGGGAATGCAGCGATTAGGGTGGTCAGAACGTCCTAAAACCCTTCATGAACTTCAGGCGGCGGCGGCGGTGGGGCAGATGGGGTTGGTGCAGGCGTACGAATCTGCTTTTCAGCAATACGGCATTCAGACGGCGCAGATTCTGTTAACTCACGAAGATGCCTCGGATCGTCAACGGTATTTGAACATTCGGAGCACGCTGCGGGCGCTATTGAAATTGCGGGTGATTCCCGTCGTCAACGAAAACGATACGGTGGCGTTCGATGAAATCCGTTTTGGCGACAACGATAGTTTAGGTGCATTAGTGGCTAATCTCATCGAAGCGGATTTGTATGTCATTCTCACCGATCAAGCGGGGCTGTACTCTGCCGACCCCCGCAAATTTCCCGAGGCCCAATTCATTCGGGAAGCCGCCGCCGACGACCCTGCATTGCAAAAGATGGCAAGCCCCAGCGGTGGACGGTTAGGGCGGGGGGGAATGGCGACCAAAATCGCCGCCGCCGCCAAAGCCGCCCGTTCGGGGGCATTCACTTTGTTGGCGTATGGG
>CAZTIH010000042.1:6790-17841 GCA_964613675.1 uncultured Candidatus Competibacteraceae bacterium | reverse complement strand
TGGTGCTCTAACCAACTGAGCTACGCGCCTAAAAGAGCGGTCAAATATAGTTAGAAAAATTGATCTGTCAACCAAAGATTGAAGTTATTTGGGGAGAAGGCAGAAAAATCAGCGCGTGACGCGACTGCGACCATTGCTCCCCGTAATAACCCGTACGCGGTCACCCACCGTAAAAGGTTGATCGGCTCCTTGGGTAAGGGCAATTAAGCCCCCGCGGTCGAGTTGTACTTCGATTTCTAAGCCTTCTTGTTGACTGATTTGCCCCTGCAATGCCCGTCCGGCCACCCCACCCGCAACAGCTCCCGCAACCCCACCAATGGTACGTGTCGTGGAGCGGCCTCCCAAGCTACTGCCCACAGTACCGCCAATGATCGCGCCCGCTACGGTTCCCACAGGCACTTCATCTTCGGTGCCCTGGATTAACACGGATCTCACCTGGGTCACGGTGCCGTAATCGACGCGCTGGCGTTGACCTACCTCCGCTTGTCGGTAGGCACCCCCACTGACATTGGTACATCCAGCCGTAACTAGCACGGTAGTGATTAAAATAATGAGAAAATTCATTGTGTCACCTCTTAAAGTCCGTAATGAAAGTCGCACAATCTTAAGAAAGGCTTCCTAATCGTCTGCTGACTTTGGTCGGTGGCTTCAAGACAGTTTGCGTCGTTTTAATTCCCGCACCTTGGCGTCACATTTGGACTGCCAGTAACTCGCTTGTTCGGAGTCTTGCTGTTCGCGGGCAATGTGCGCTAACAAACTGTAATTCTTGTACACCTGCGGCAGGTTTAAGGACTCACTAATCGTCGTCGCTTCCTTTAAGTGACTTTGCGCTTGGTCGTAATCCCCTAATTTCCAGTAAAGCGTGCCCAACTGAAAGTAACTTGCTTCTACGCTCACTTGCTTTTGTAACTCTAATTTCATTGCCAAACTTTGTTCAACTAAATCAATCGCTTGGCGCAACAAAGCCTGTCTTGTGAGTTCGTCGTCCATGCGTTCGGCACGACGCTGATATAGAACCCCCAAATTGTGACCCACCATAGCTAAGTGGTGGGTGTCGTCTAACGCAATCGCTAGTTCGCGACTGTGGGCGTACCACGTTTCGGCCGGCACAAGCTGGTCATTTTGGGAATAAGTCGTCGCTAATTGATCGGCCGCGATCATTTTGTGGCGTTTTGTCTCTAAATCGTTGGGCTGGGTTTTGAGTTGAAGGTCGAAGAGTTCAATCGCATGTTTCAACGACTGCAACGCCGAGTCAAATTGGTTTTGGCGCCGCTGCAATAAGCCGTACTTTTGCAACACCAGCCCCTGCGCTATGGGATCGTCGGTGTGCGTTGCTGCCTTCAATGCCGCTTGATAACATTCCTCCGCCTCACGGTAACGCTGTCGGCGCAATAACACCGCCGCTGCTGTCATCAACGGCCGAATCTGTGACTGCGCTACCCCCAACACCTCGGCAATCGCAGCACTCTTCCGCGCCATATTCAATGCCTCGTCGAGCTGACCTAAGCTGTAATGCGCCTCCGCCAACTCGCTTTGTAAGTGACTCATTAACAAACGGTTTTTATCGCTGGGATGGGTTTCGTAAAAATGCAGGGCTAACCGTGCAGGCTCAATGACGAGATCGGGGCGTTGAACTTGGGCCTGAAGTCGCGCCAGTTGATCGAAACTCGCCGCTAGTGACGGGGTCATCGCATCGGTTGCGCCGTGGCGTTCAAAAGTTGCTTTTAATTGCTTAAGCAGGTTCTCGGTTTCAGTAAGTTGGGAGTTTTCAGAAGTTGGAACCAATCTGTGCCATGCTCGCAAAAACCATTGCCAAATCATCAAGTTGACCCCTCTACCTGTGCAATCAATCGCTGTAGTTCGATTTCAATACGCATCATGTCGGTCGGGCGGGAAAGTCGATGCTCGCCATCTTTGATTAAGGTGAGTTGTACATCTGTACTCGTCAGCCGTTCGAGAAGACGCAAACTGGTTGCGTAGGGCACTTCACTATCATTCATGCCGTGAATCAGGCGTATGGGGTGCGTTAAATCAACCGATTGGCGTAGTAACAAGTGACGGCGGCCATCTTCAATGAGTTGGCGGGTGATGGGGTAAGGATCGCCGTGCCGACTGGGTAAGTACACACGGCCCTCGCGCTGTAAACTTTGTCGACTTGCGACGCCAAATTGTGACCACATCAGGTCTTCTGTGAAGTCGGGTGCCACGGCTAGGCCCATAAGCCCCGCGATGCGTTCTGTTCGTCGTAAAGCTAGAAGTAGCATCAGCCACCCCCCCATCGACGATCCCACTAAAATTTGGGGCCCCGTGGTGAGTTTGTCGAATACGGCGATTGCATCTTCCAACCAGTCGCTCAAGGTCGCTTTAAGGAAGTCGCCTTCGGATGAGCCGTGTCCCCGATAGTCAAAGCGCACAAAGGGGCGTTGTTGGGCGGCACACAAGGCGGCAACGGTTTGGGCTTTGGTGCCCGTCATATCGGAACGAAATCCACTCAGAAACATGACGCCAACGCCGTGACCGAGTTGTTGTTGGTAGGCAAGCCTGACGCCTGCACCGTTAAAAAATTGCAATTCGTTAAGCACCATCGCGGTTTACTCGGAGAGAGGGCGTTCGAGGAGATTGCGCGTCGCGTCAAGGAGCGCACGGCGGTGCCAAATCAATCGCCAAAGACTTCCCCCACTTTGTCGCCATAGCACCGCTGCCCGTAATCCAGCCAATAGCAGTGCCCGAATCCGTTGCGCATTCTCGGGAATCGTGAGGTGAGTTGGCGTGCCCCGAACGATCACCCGCGTGTTAATCGTACTGATCGTGTGGGTGTAGATCGCCGCCAGTGGTTCGGCTAATTCGTTCATCTCCAGGGAATGTTCGTTTAATTCGCTGACCTTCTGGGCAATGTAATTCTGCAAATCCGGTCGTTTGCGAAACTGTCGATCAATCATCAACAAAGTCAGGGCATAAGCCGTATCGGGGCCGTGACGGGGTTGATGTAGCTGTTGTTGAGCAATCAATAACCCCCGTTTCAACGCCGAAAGCCCCCCGTAAATGGTCAGGGCATTCGGGGCATCGAGTTGTAAAATGCTACGAAAGCAGGTCGCGCAATCTTGGGCATCAGCAAGGCCACGACGGGCAACATCATCTACCAGTCGGGTGCTGAGCAGTAAAGCGGATAGCGCAATGGCTCGGTCAGTGTCGGTTTTCGCCATGGATCAACGGATTATCGGTGGAGGCCGCGATTACGCCCCCGCCGAGACACAATTCGTCGGCGTAGAACGCAATGACTTGGCCGGGGGTGATGGCCCGTTGCGGTACATCGAAATGGACACGGTAACGGGTGGGATGAAGCGGTTCCACATTACAGGGCTGTTCGACTTGACGGTAGCGCACTTTGGCTCGACAGCGCAGCGAGGAGGGCGGGCATCCGGCAATCCAATGTAGCTCGTCCGCAATCAGCGTTTGGGAGAATAACGCGGGGTGATCGCTGCCTTGAACCACGATGAGTTCATCGGTTGCGAGGGACTTTCCCGCCACAAACCACGGTTGTCCGTTGCCTTGACGCTGGCCACCAATGTGTAGCCCTTGACGTTGACCGATGGTGTAGAACGCTAATCCAAGATGTTCCCCCACGACTTCTCCCGTGGGCGTGACGATGGGACCGGGGTGCGTTGGCAGATGTTGTTGCAAAAATTCGCGAAACGGGCGCTCTCCAATAAAACAAATCCCCGTGCTATCTTTTTTGTCATTTGTCACTAATCCAGCCTGTCGAGCGAGTTGACGGACGGTTGGTTTTGTGAGGTGGCCGAGGGGAAATTGGGCGTGCGCAAGCTGCGTTTGGGTGAGGGCACAAAGGAAGTAACTTTGATCTTTGTGTTCATCAACGCCCTTCAGCAACTCAAACCCCTGATCGGTTTCCCGAATACGGGCGTAATGTCCCGTCGCCAAGCGGTCAGCGCCTAGCCGTTTGGCGTGATCGAGCAGGGGGCTAAATTTAATTTCGCGATTGCAAAAGACGTCCGGGTTGGGAGTACGGCCCCGACGAAGCTCGTCGAGAAAATAAGCAAATACGCGTTCTCGGTATTCGCGCGCAAAGTTCACCTTGTGCAGGGGGATCCCCAGCGTGGCGCAGACATCTTCGGCATCTTGTAGGTCTTCGCGGGCGGTACAGTAGCTGTCATTCCAATTTTGCATAAAAACGCCGTGAACGGTAACGCCTTGTTGCTGCAATAATAAGGCGGTGACCGACGAATCTACCCCGCCCGACATGCCTACGACTATGGGCGTCGTCATGAAAATCTCCTCTGAAACAAAAGCATCACATCAGTTTTGGAAAATGTCGTCATGTTATCCCGCAAAAGACCGCGTCATTCGCTTGGGGAGTCATTGTGTCGTCAAACTTTTCTGGCTCAAAATCCTTGGGGAAATTGGGTAAATATGTTTTACAACAAGCACTTGGCACGGGAAGCATGGGCGTAGTTTATCGCGCTTATGATCCGATTATTGACCGCATTGTTGCCCTAAAGACCTTGCATCACGAGCTGATGGAGGGTGCGGATGGTGCGATGTTTTTGGCACGGTTCCAACGAGAGGTTAAGGCTGCGGGACGCTGCAATCATCCCAATATCGTGATGGTGTACGACTATGGTGAAGATCAAGGACGTCCGTTTATTGCGATGGAATATATCGAAGGCGAATCTTTATGTCAGGCGATGCGCGGTCAACCCATTGCGTTGTCCGTGGTGAGCGTGGTGATGATGCAACTTTTGGCGGCCCTCGCCTACGCGCACAAACAAAATGTGATTCATCGCGATATTAAACCCGCCAATCTGATGATGTTGCGCAACGGTCAACTCAAGGTGACGGATTTTGGGATTGCGAGTTTGAATCGCGGCCAAACCCTGACCATGCAGACCGTTGGAACGCCTTGTTACATGGCTCCTGAGCAGTTTTTAGGTCACAAACCCACGCCGTTAAGTGATCTTTATTCGGCGGCGGTGGTGATGTACGAAATGTTGAGCGGTTTGCGACCTTTTCGCGGTCCATCGTTAACAGAACTTGTGCATCAAGTGCATTACGAACCCTTGCCACCATTACCCTACAAATTGCCGTCTAAGTTGCGGGCAGTAGTGTCAAAGGCTTTGTCGCGAGACCCCGCAGCACGCTTTCCCTCCGCGAAAGCCTTTGCCCAAGCGATTCATGAAGCTATTCCTGCGTAATTCATTGATTTTTTGAGATTTAAATAGAAAAGCAAAACTTTTTCTAAAAATTGTTGAACTCATTTTGTCCAAGTTTCGTCCTAGACCCGTGAGGCACGCACCAGCGCCTGCCCGCTTTACTCCCTGAGCGGGCTCACTCGATCCAACTGTCGGGTGATTTTTTGCCCCGGCCACCCCTGGTCGGGGTTTTTTTTGTCCCCATGTACGATAACCAGTGTCACAACCCTGAGGTCATCCCATGGAACATTTTCACGGCACCACCATTTTAGGCGTCAAACGCGACGGTTATGTCGTCATCGGTGGCGATGGGCAGGTCACGTTTGGCAATAGCTGTTTGAAAAGCAATGCGCGAAAAGTAAGACGCCTCTATCAGGGACGCATTATCGGAGGCTTCGCGGGTGCTACAGCGGATGCGTTCACTTTATTTGAACGGTTTGAGGGCAAGCTGGAAAAGCATAGCGGTCATCTCACAAGGGCAGCCGTCGAATTGGCGAAAGATTGGCGAACCGATCGACTATTACGGCGACTCGAAGCCATGTTGCTCGTGGCGGATGCACAACAAATGCTGTTGATTACGGGCACGGGGGATGTCCTCGAACCCGAACATGATGCGATTGCGATTGGTTCGGGGAGCGGGTACGCCTTAGCCGCCGCACGGGGACTATTGACCCATACCCCCTTGTCAGCACGAGAGATTGTGGAGGCAGCGCTCAAAATTGCGGCCGACATTTGTATTTACACTAACCACCATTTGACGATCGAAGAATTAGTCGAAGCGGCGGCGCTCCCTCCACCGACTCAGCCCTAACCCATGAGCTTCCAAACGGGCATTGAACCGCTATGGAGTGTAATTGCGGCGTTGTTGGGACTGCCAGTCGTGTTGATCGCCGCCTACTTCGCTCCGTGGCGGGCGCTCGCGCACAACCACCTATGGCCCCTATTTGGGGCAACGACTCTATTGCTGTGGTTGCTTTGGAGTTTTCGGGCAGGGTTACCTACGGGGTTCCATTTCCATTTGCTCGGGTTGGCGGTGTACACCCTCATGTTGGGTTGGCGGCTCGCAACCGTTGGCGTGACATTGGCGCATGGGTTACTTGCGTGGCAAACGGAAAATTGGACCGCTTTTCCCTTAAATGCGCTGTGTTTAGGGGTCGTCCCCGTCGCGATTAACCAAGCGATTTATGTCCTAGTGCATCGGTGGTTGCCGCCCAATCTCTTCATTTACATCTTTGCGTGTGCTTTTTGGGGCGCGATGCTTTCGGCGGGGACGGCGTTATTACTGGCCATTGGGCTACAAGTGGCTTTGGGCTTACAAGATGGTCTACGGTTTTATGAGCAGTACCTTCCCTTTTTACCGCTGTACTTATTTGCGGAGGGCTTTCTCAACGGGGTGTTGACGACGGCGCTCATTGGCGTCAAACCCGAGTGGCTCAAAACTTTCGATGACGACAAACATCTGCGTTAACACATAGCCTAACGGTTAAACAATAATCGTTGTTTTTTTACAACATATAACTCCTGTCGTGAGCTATCGTGTCGCGAACCCGCTTAGGAGATGTCCCCCTTGCGTAGCATGTTCCTGTTTTGGTCACGAGGTATGGGATGCTGAATCGTGCTTCGTTACCGCTTTATGCGTTACCTGAAATCCGCTCGGCGACGGAAGCGCTGTGGCAAGGCATTGCGCGGCATTTAATGCAACTGGGATTAGAGTCTGTTCCCACCCAGCTCGATCAACCTAAAGATGTGCTGTATCACTGGCGACGCCCCGATATTCTCTTTAGCCAGATGTGTAGTGAGGCGTTTGTTCGCCAAACCAAACTCCCTACAATCATCGCGACCCCTTGTTATGATGCGCCGGGGTGTGATGGCCCCTATGTCAGCAGTCTAATTATCGTGCGACAGGATCACTTAGCGCAGAGCTTGCCCGAGCTATACGGCAGCCGCTGTGTAGTGGATCGGTGGCAGTCAGCGAGCTACGGCACCTTATTAAGTGCGGTCGCGCCTTTCCACGATGAGGGGCGGTTTTTTCGGGATGTCCAGATTAGTGGCGATCATCGGGCGAGTTTGGCACGGGTCGGTGGCGGGGAAGCAGATGTCTGCGCCATTGATGCGGTGCTGTACGAACTCATTTACGAATACGCGCCCGCATTACTCAGCCAAACGCGGGTGTTATGTCGAACGCCGCCCCTTCCGGCCCCTCCCTTCATTACGAACGATTCGCAAGTTCAGCCTCTATTGCTCAAAGCGCTACAGGTTTTGCTTTACGATTTAGAGCTACTCGATGCGCGGGCAACTTTGTTGTTTCAGAACATCCGTCCGATGAATCCGAGTGCCTATGGCGTTTATCTGCAACGCGAACAACAGGCCATTGCCTTGGGTTATCCGCAGCTGCGTTAAGCTCACAAATCGCGGTGGGTTTCTGACAAACGCCCCAGGTTCTCGACAGAAATCCGAGGGTTAGTCGGTGGCGTATTCCTTGCTGCTTGACGGTATGTCACAGAGAGGAAGTTTCCATGCCCTTAAAAACCATTGTTGAGCAGCTAAAAGCAGGTACGTTGGTTCCTTATCTTGGCGCGGGTGCCTTGAGGGGATCACAACACGAAGACCAACCGATCCCCGCTGATAGCAACTCCCTGATTCTCGCCATGAATAACGGGAAACCGATGGCCCCTAAGCTCATGTACGAGTTCCCCCGTGCCGCGATGAATCAGGAACTCAAAAAGGGGCGCAATTTCCTGACCCAGTTTCTCGTCAAGCTCTACAAAGATACCCCTTGGTCGCTTGCTCCGTTGCACGCCCAATTAAGTCGACTTAAGTTGCCCTATATCGTTGATGTCAATCGAGATACGCAATTACAGACTCATAGCGGTGACCACACGCTGATTTGTGGACTGTCGCGGGTAATGGGAACGGACTATCGCTTTAAGCTATTTGAACAGCGTAATGGCGAATATCGCGAAGTCAGCTTGGAAACGGTGGATAGAACCTTGCCCATCCTATTCAAACCCCTAGGAACGCCTATTCCAGAAGCAAACTTTATTGCTTCAGACGCGGATTTTGTGGACTACATCACGGAGCTAATGGGAGGATTTGCCATCCCGAGTTTTCTGAAGGACTATCGGAAGGGTAAACAATATCTCTTTATTGGGATGCGATTCTCTCGGGATACCGAACGGATGGTCATGAGCGACATCATTTACGATGCTAATCCCGAAGGGGCTGGCTATGCGTTGATTGCCGAGCCCAGCCTTAAAGAGCTTAAGTTCTGCAAGCGCATGAACATCGACATTATTCGTGCCGATGTTGCGGATTTGCTGACCGAACTTGAAACAGCCTAAAATTGTGTTAAAGCAAACCTAGCTAATTTGGCTAGCCAACTTGTCTAATAAGGTCAACAACTTATCCCCACCTGTGGGTAAATCAGTTTGTTGGCCTTCTTGCGTTAAGACGGCTTGGACGACTTGGCGCACTTCACCTAAATAGCCCACTGCATGGGTTTTCACCACTAATCCCTTCTGTACTGCACTCTGAAGCTGTTCCCCACCTTTCACGAGTATTTGCATCATGCCTTCAACGGTATCGGTTGGGAGTGCGGCCATAAAATCGCCCTCGGCGACTGCCGCGATGATAACGCGCAACGCATGACGGCTCATGTCAATTTGAGTTTCCTGTTCCAGCTTCTGCAATACCCGAATGCCTAAGGTGATGCGCTCTTGTTCGTTGCCATCAAACAAATTCGCCGCTAAACAAATGCCGGCGGGCAACATTTGGGTAAAGGGCTGGTTTTTGATGGTGCTATTGACTTCTTGCGTCGTTTGGTAAGCGGGTTTGAGCAGATGGCTTGACAGGCTTGCAGGGGTCATGGGCGATGTCAGCAAATTTTCCGTTTCGCCAATAAACAAAAAGTCGCCAAGCGCTTTAGATCCCATATCCGTTTGTTGGTAGGGCTGTGCAATTTGAAACGCTTTGGGTTGACCGCTTATGGCGACTTCCGTAATCACGGCTTCTTGTTTTTGGTTGTCCATTTCGACATAACCATCCCACACCACCGCATAAGCCTTTAACTCGTCAGCTTGTTTGTTGACGGATTTCAATGCCATTTCTAATGAATCGTCGTAAGCACCGTACCGAAAGCGTTCAATTAACCGTTCGCCATCGCTTTGACGCCAGATCATGGTGAAAGGCGCCAGTGGCTCTGCCCCCAACAATGCAGACATCCCATAATCCATCGCTTGCTTGAGGTATTGACGCAGTTCGGCGCTCAGGGTGAGTTCAATGGTATTCATAGGTTACCTCTCGGAGAAATCATCGTTGAAGGAAAAATTGCCCGCTATCGGAGGACAATTCGCATAAAAAGTGCGAATCAATTGGAAATATTCTATTTAGCACAAACAATAACGGTTCTTGCCCTCATCCCCGTTGTGACCTAGACCTTAAGCCATTATTCGAGACAATACCTATCGTCGCTTGGCTTCAAGGAGTATTTTTTGTGAACGCTCGTTTACCTCATGAGTCCCCTCGGTTGCGCCGTACTGGACGAGGAGCGCGAACCTCATCTCGCTTTGCGCCCCCCCCTGCGATAGACCGTTGGGTGCTGTCCTACGCCGATTTTTTGTTATTGCTCTTTGCGTTATTTGCGCTGCTTTACGGAACCGCCGCGTGGGAAGTCGAACAGTTACGCCAAGAATTGCGCCAACGTACGGTGTTGTTGCCCCAATCTGAAACTCCGCTACGCCCTCTCTTTCCGTCGCCGCCCTTGGAACCCGTCGTTGCAGCCCCGAACCTAACTTTTGCGCCCCCCGTGGATCCGCTGATTGAGTCCATGAACGCCCTACGCCAGGCCGTCCACCATCTTATCGAACGGGGAGAAGTGTCATTACACCGTTCGGCTGCGGGGCTGGAACTGGAAATTCGTACCCAAGTATTGTTTCCAAGTGCGAGTGCTGATCTCCAACCCGAGGCGACCACGCTGTTATGGCGATTGGCACAGGTGCTTCAACCTTTAGATTATCCGCTGCGGGTGGAGGGATTTACGGATAATATTCCCATCAACACGCCAATTTTTCCGTCTAATTGGGAGCTGTCGGCGGCACGGGCAGCGTCGGTAGTCCATGTATTGGCCGATGCAGGGCTGCCCCCTCAACGGTTAGCTGCGGTAGGCTATGGCGAATTTCAGCCCGTCGCCGACAATAATACGCCTGAGGGGCGTGCTCGTAATCGACGAGTGGTGATTGTGGTGGTGGCCCCTGACCCCTCGCTCGATATTCCCGCCCAACTTCCCACTCGTTAGATAAAGTCGCTCATGTCCGATGGCCTGTTATACGCCCTTGCCCTTGGGGCTTTGATACTTGCAAGCGGATTACTTGGATTGTTGGGTTACTTAATTGCCCTCGTCCAACGTCGTTCGGAAGACCCCGCGCCCTTTAGAGGGCCGTCGCCGCGCAATGATCTAGGGGAAATTCGCCGCTTGATTGCGGAAATTTTGGCGGAAATGCAGAGCCTTCGAGGGCCATTAACCGCTTCAACCGCAGCCTGGACGGCGATGGAACAGCGATTACAGCGTTTGGAAGGTCGTCTTAACCAAATGCGTGAACCCCTAGACGCCAGCCAAGCCGAACCTGTAACGCGCACTTTGTTGGAAGTTGCAGCAAAACTTTCGCGTCGAGGGAGCAATGCGGAGGACTTAGTGCGGTTTTTGGGGCTGACCCCCGGTCAAGCGGAACTCGTTCGCCATTTGAACTCGGAAGCAAGTTGGGTAAACGAACCGGCAATTGTGGCAGAACCGCTGGAAGCTCAACCTCCTCCCCCGCCGCCGCCTAAACCCGTTCCCCCTGAACCAAG
>CAZTIH010000042.1:0-6780 GCA_964613675.1 uncultured Candidatus Competibacteraceae bacterium | reverse complement strand
CGAATCGTTGTTGAACGCTCCGCCCCCCACTGCTTCGCCGCATCAATTGCGACAAGCCGATTCCCCCGATCAAGCGAAGGATCCTGAAATGATGCGACAGATATTTGATACCGCCGCACGCTTGTCGCGTCAGGGCAGCGGAACGGTTGAACTTGTAGAATTATTTGGCCTGACCCCTGGGGAAGCTGAACTCATTCGGCAGATTAACGCGGGGCAGTTGCCACAAGATTTTTCCGACCCTCCACAGGATCCCTAGGCGAGCATTATGTCGATAAACCGTACCTGGGCTGATTGGCTCGACCAATGGCTGTTTGCGCACGACATTCGTTGTTACAGCCCTTTGGTACAGCTATTTTTGCGACTGGCCCAGTGGATTTATGGGATCACGAGTAAGTTTGTCGATGGTTACTTTAACCATGTTGCGGCGAGCTTGTGTTTCACGACTTTGGTGTCGATTGTGCCGTTATTGGCGGTAAGTTTTTCGGTGCTCAAGGCCTTTGGGGTACAAAACCAGCTTGAACCGTTCCTATTGCAGTTGCTGGAACCGCTCGGCGATCAAGGCAGCGAAATTTATTCACGCATCCGCGAGTTCGTAGACAATCTACAGGTCGGCGTACTGGGTTCAATCGGCATTATTGTGCTGTTTTACACTGTGGTCGCGCTGATTCAGAAAATTGAGTACTGTTTCAACGAAATTTGGCATGTCCACAACTTCCGTTCCGTTGGAAGACGCTTTAGTGATTATCTCAGTGCGGTACTCATCGGACCGGTGCTGATGTTCACCATCACGAGTCTGTCGCGCCAGATGACTCAAAGCGACGCCTTTATTTGGCTCGTTTCCATCCAGCCCGCGGGATTTATCATTTTCCAGATCAGCGAATGGACGCCCTATTTCATCACGTGCGGCATTTTTGCCTTCTTGTACGGCTACATCCCCAACACGTCGGTTAACTTCAGTGCTGCGCTGGTTGGGGGGTTGTTTAGCGGCATCATGTGGTATTCCAGTGGCCTAATTTTTACGAGCCTCGTCGTTACTTCTACGACTTATTCGGCGGTGTATTCTGGGTTTGCGGCGCTGATTTTGTTTATGGTGTGGCTATATGTGGGGTGGATGGTCGTGCTAGTTGGGGGACAAATTGCCGCGTATTACCAGTATCCCCACTTGCTGTACCCTAAACGCCTGAACGCTCAGAACGATCATCGCACGAGAGAGGAAATTTCTTTAGAAATCATGGTGTTAATTGGTTCAGCCCACTATCATCATCAACCTCCCTGGACACTCGAACGACTGGAACAGATCCATATCACCTTGCGTCCTGGGTTATTGCGCGAATTGGTGGCGTTATTGGTGCAGAAGGGGTTGTTAATTGAAACAAATCAGCGTCCTACGGGGTATCTGCCTGCGTATGACATCGGTACGCTCACGCTGCAAGAGGTGTTACAGGCGCTACAGGGTCGAGGGAGTGGTCTGCAAACATTGAGCGCCGTTCGACACCTCATGGATGCACTGCAAACCGCCCAAAAACAAGCGACGAATCAACGAACAATCCGCGATTTAGTCCTCGAACAGTCGGCAGAGAGCGGCGACCCCACCCCAGATCCGCAACGAATAACGCATATGGACAATCAGACCGAAACGGCGCTCACCCATGGTCAGTTGATCTCGCGATGGATGGGAGTGCGTTGACATGGGGTGTTGGTGGTTGACTTGTCTCTCATCGAAAAGCGCCTTTAGGATGAAACTTTGCCAAATCATTTCTAGGTTGTGGCCTACGCCTGTGATTTTCCCCCTTTCTTCGATAAAGACTGATCCCATGAATCCATCTTTTCCTTTTCGCTGGTCTTCAGATGCCCTAACCCATGTGGGAATGGTGCGTCGTCATAATGAAGATGCGTTTTTGAACGCGCCCAACCAAGGCAAGCACACCGGTTTGTGGGCGGTGGCTGACGGCATGGGCGGACATGAAGCAGGTGATGTGGCCAGTCAGTGCATCATTTTTCAGTTAAAACAACTGGCGCCTGCTAAGGGGGAACCTGCTGAATGGATCGAACAGGTGCGTCAAGCCCTCGTCGAGGCCAATCGGCATTTACGACAAGAGGCCATTCGGCGTTACAACGGTCGAGTCATTGGCAGCACTGTTGCCGTGTTGGTTATTCACGAGAACACGGCGACGGGGTTATGGGTAGGCGACAGCCGCTTGTACCGCTTGCGAGATGGGGTCTTGAAGCAGCTCTCCCGTGACCACAGCCACGTACAGGAACTCGTCGATCAAAACATCATCACGCTTGAGGAAGCGCATCGTCACCCCTTAGGCAATGTCATTACGCGGGCGGTGGGTTCAGACGACGAATTGCGCGTTGATACGGTGACCAGCGATCTTTGCCAGGGTGACATTTTCCTGTTGTGTACGGACGGTCTCAACAAAATGCTTTCCGATGAAACCATTGAACAGATCTTAGCGGCGGCTGACTCGTGCCAAGCGGGGGTCAAACAGCTCGTCGATCTCGCCCTTGATGGAGGGGCTACGGACAATGTGACCGTAGCGATGGTGCGAATTGAGGATGGTAACACCCCCGTGCCTGCCGATCAGGACGAGGAAGATACGACGGTCATTCTCCTAGATGACGCACAGAAATCCATTTAGAAATCAGTAGTTAGGGCAACACCTTTTTGAAGGGACGCACTTCAACCCGCGCATACACCCCCGCGTTCACATAGGGGTCTTGATCGGCAAAGGCTTGGGCAGCCGCGAGATCCGTAAACTCTGCAACGATTAAGCTCCCGACAAACCCCGCTTGGGGGGCATCGGGGCTGTCCACGGCGGGAAACGGGCCGGCCAGGATTAAGCGGCCTTCGTCGCGCAACTGATGAAGACGAGCGAGATGATCCGGGCGTGCTGCCAGACGTTTATCGAGGGAATCGGGGTGATCGTGGGCAATGATGGCGTACAGCATGGAAGTTTTTTCCTACGGTTTACGTTGCTGATAGGCATTTAAAGCCTTGTTAAATCGCGCTTTTAAGCATTCCGCTTCGCCGCCCGTGGGCAACGGCACGCCGTACCAAGATTGTTGAACTTCAAAGGCCTCTTCACTAGGCGTTTTGTTGCTACGACTCTTCAACGATGAATTCAGCCGTTCAACCTGGAATTTCATCCGCGCTTGAGCAAACTCAGGAGGCGAGTCGATGCCTGCAAGAATTTCCATGCGCAGACAGAGCTTTTGCGCTTCCTCAACTCCCTTACTCAACTGTTGTTGAAGCTGTTGGAGCGTTTTGGCATCGCCTTTCAGCGCGTTCACGACCGTTGCATAGCGCTTGTCGAGAATGGCTTGTGCCGGAGACCGTTCGGTAGGCAAATCAACCCACTGCTGATGCACCGCTTCGAGGGTCAGATCGTGCTCGCTCTCCCCTAAACGCGCTTCTAACTGTTCACAAAGCTCGGCACGCTTTTGAAGGGACTGCAACTGTTGTTCGCGCTTCTCCTGATCGGCGTATTTGCGCCGTTTTTCCAGATTGGCGAGGGCGTTTTTGTAGCGTTTTTCGATGGTAACGATGTCGTTTCTCGGCACTTTCCCCGAACTTCCCCAAGCGGCTTCGATTTCTTTAACTCGATTCCGCGACTGCAAGAAGGTCGCAAGATCACTGTTGGCGAGGGTTTCGAGTTCTTCGCACAGTCGCTGACGCGTCACCAGGTTATCGCGAAACTCTTTATCCACTTCATCGCGCTGAGCCTGACGCTTGTTGAACACGGCGTCACACGCGGCCTTGAAATCCTCCCAGAGCTTCTGTTCAGCATCGCGACGAGAACGCACGGTGGGCACCCATTCGCTTTGCAAACGTTTCACTTCGTCGATGGTATTGCCGTCCTGTTCGACGAGGGATTTTGCCTGTTCGACGAGCTGTTGACGCCGTTGAAAGTCCCTAATTCGTTCGGCTTTCAGGCGTTCATCCAGCGCCGATAAAGCAGAGCGATACCGTTTGATTAAAGACCCCGGCACCATTGGACGCGCCTCGTCGTCGGGTTTTTTGGTCAAGCTCATCCATTGATTAACGAGGTCGCGACGGGTTTTGTCTATGTCGCGCCACTGGGGTTGATTCCAGTCGGTTTCTTGGTTAATCACTTCGAGCTGTTCACACAAAGCAGCGCATTTTTCGGTGATTTGCTGCCGTAAACGCTGCAATTCCGCAAAATAGGCGGTACAGGGTTCGTAGGCTTTTTCAGCCGCTTGATTAAAACGATCCCACAGGGGTTTAGAGGCGGCCCCTTCTTTGTGGTCGATGGCCTTCCACTCTTGGCGTAACTGTTTGATGCGATTTGCAATTTCGATAGGCGTTTCGGCGCTTTCGATAAGCGTTTCTGCCGCTTCGCAAAGGTGTTCACGGGCTTGTTGCGTGCCCCATTTTCGCCACCCCCGCAGCTCATTCAGTTTGGCGCGGCATTCCAATAAACGCTCGTTGAACTTGGTTTTATCTTCCTTGTGCAGGGCGCCTTCTTTGAATTCTTGACGCAATTTTTCTTCGAGTTCAGTGGCTTGTTGGATGTCGCCTTCGGTGAGAATAGCTTCAAGCTGCTTGAGCTTTTCATCAAACGCCGCCGCAAGACTTTCCCGACGAGATTGCGCGTTTTGGCTACGTTGGTGGATTTCGGCCATCAACTGTTCAAAGCGCGTCACCAAGGGCGTTGCCAGAGATTCGCTTGGTTTTTCAGCCTGTTGCGCAGACTGCTGGAGCTTTTGTAAATCGCGGTCGCGAGGGACGGGCTGACGTAACAACAGTTCGGCTTGGTGAACTAAATTGCGCCACTTGCTCGCACGGTCGCGGTCACGGGTTAACGCCTTACGTTTTTCGTCGATTTGCGATTTAAGCCGTTCGATACGTTGCGTTTCGGCGCGTGCTTCGATTTCGTCGGCGTGTTTCGCGATTTCGTCGAGGGTCGTGTTGATGAGTTCGTCCATGGTCGGGGTAAGCTCGACGATGGGGTCGAGTTGTTTCAATAAATCTTCCAACAACCCACAAAACCCTAGCCGTTCCAGTCGCTCGGCAAGTGTTTCGTGTTGACGATTGAGAATGGAGCTACGGGCTTTCTCAAAGCGAGCCTTTAACGTGTCGGCGGGGGTCGCCAGATTGGCCTGGTCAGCCCACGCGAGTTCGAGGGCGTGCAGGCGGGTGTCTTGGGGACTGATGTTGCTATCCTGCGACAATAGTTCGATGCGACGGCATAAATCTTCGAGCGCTTCCTGACGCGCTTCTACAGCGCGAATGGCGTCGAGCTTGGTTTGCACTTGGCGCGACAACCGTTTGTCCTTGTTGCGCAAGGCTCGATTGAGCTTTTCAAGGGCGGAACGATTTTCAATGCGGTCAAGCAGGCTTTGGCGCAAAACCAGTGGCCCATCGCCCAAAATGACCTCCATCAAGCCCGCTTCCCCTAAACGGGTAATCGCCCCCTCTTTTAAGACGGTCTCTTCGGTGAGGGCGAGCACTTGGCCCAGCAATTCATCATCCAAGGCATCTAACATCGCCTCGCGCATGGCTAAATCGGTCTCGCGGTCTTCGGCGGGAGGGGTCGTGCCCTGCGCGATAAGACTCGCTAACCGATTGCGCGACACCTGTTTGACGCCTTCATCGCTATCCTCAATCGCCAATTTACTCACAGCGGCGAGGTCGTTGAGGCGGGCTACAATGGCAGCGCGAATGCCTGCATCGGGGTCACTCGCCGCGAGGTCGAGGAGGGCCGGATCGTCGGCGGCGAGTTCTGCAATCACTTGACGACGTTTAGTCGAGTCGGTGGGCAGCGATTTTTTGAACGGGTTCAAACGGTCGAGAATCATGATAAGGGCTTCGGTGACAGCGGCTTTAGGCCAGAAAAGGGCGCTAAATTAGCGATTCTCCCCTAGTAAAACCAGAACTTCTCTGTGCAGTTCGCGACTGGCCGCCGCGACTACCCGCCCATTGGATTCGAGATGGAGGGAATTTCCCCGCCAATCGGTCAACCATCCCCCCGCTCCAATGACCACAGGTGCGAGGGCGAGATAGTCGTAAGGTGCGAGGCTGGCCTCAATCACCAGGTCGACAAAACCACTCGTTAATAAACCGTAGGCGTAGCAGTCTCCCCCAAATCGGCGTAACCACACTTCCTCCTCGACCGCCATAAAACCCGGTCGGGCCGCGACGCCAAACATATCTGGACTGGTGGCGTACAGGACGGCATCGCCGAGCGCGACCCCTTGGCGGGTACGACAGGGAACCCCATTGTGGGTGGTGCCGGTGGGCGTTCCTAACCAGCGTTCGTCCAAAATGGGCATGTCGATAATGCCGATGATAGGTTTGCCATCGAGAAGCAGCGCGATCAGGGTGCCAAACGTGGGCATCCCGCTGATAAAGGCTTTTGTTCCGTCGATGGGGTCGAGTACCCAGGTGTAATGGCGGTGCATCCCATCGGCGCCCTGTTCCTCGCCCAAAATGCCGTGGTCCGGGTAATGCTGTTTGATGGCTGCCCGCATCGCGGTTTCGATTTCGCGGTCGGCAATGGTGACGGGCGAATCATCCGCTTTGTGTTCGATCTGGAGTGGCTGACGGAAGTAGCGTCGCGCAATGGGACGGGCTAAATCAGCCAAAGACAGGGCAAAGGCCGCCAGGTCGTCTAGGGACAGAGCGACGGTAGGATCTTCCATCGGGGTGGGGTCGTAGTGTTCAAAGTCCATGGGAAACTGTCGGTGACGAGGGAGCGCCCGTTCTACAAAATCTGGCAGGCTTCGGCAAAGGTCAGTCGTGGGAGACGGGGG
>CAZTIH010000041.1:0-17850 GCA_964613675.1 uncultured Candidatus Competibacteraceae bacterium | reverse complement strand
AGTTACTGGATCGAACACAATCTACTCGGGTTTTGGGCGCGTTGTTCGACCAATTTCCCGCATTAGATCGACAAAAATGGCGTCAACTGTGTCGGTCGGCTCAACGGGAGATCGCTATGCAACCCCCCGTTCCTCCAAAGTTTACCCGTCAGTTACGTCGCTGGTTGCGCGATTTACCCGCTGCCGTGGTGTTGCCCTCATCAGCGACCGAATCGACTCAACACGACGAAAGCTAGGTCACGACATCGGGAATCGCTTTGCCTGTCGATTGGCGCAAGGAAAGTAGCTGCTCGGCCAGGACAATCAGCGGTTGCAATACTGACTGCGTTTCGAGGTAGCGGCGGTTGGGATCCCGTTCTATGTGCTCAAAGTAAAGTCGTACCGTCGCGCCGACCGTCCCCGTTCCCGAAAGCCGAACGATGATGCGTTGGTCATGGCCGATCCCCAAACGAAGCCCTTGATGACGACTTTCGCTGCCGTCAACCGGATCGCAGTACGCAAAGTCGTCTGCCCATGAAATGCGCAAGTCCCCAAAGGTTTTCCCAATCAGCGCGGGAAGTTGTTGACGCAAGGTAGTGATTGAGGTCGTTGCCAACGCGCTATCAATGCCTTCGTAATCGTGACGGCTGTAGTACACCCGCCCAAAGCGTTGCCAATGCGCATCGACAATCTCACTCACCGATTGATCGCGGGCCGCCACGATGTTCAACCAAAATAGCACCGCCCAGAGACCATCTTTTTCCCGAATGTGATGGGAACTCGTGCCAAAGCTCTCCTCGCCGCATAACCCAATTTTTCCATGATCCAATAAGTTACCGAAAAATTTCCACCCCGTTGGCGTCTCGAAACAGGGAATACCTAGGTGTTCCGCGACTCCATCCACCGCACGACTCGTAGGCATCGACCGCGCAACCCCCACCACGCCCGTCCGATAGCCCGGGACTAAATGCGCATTCGCCAACAAAATCGCCAAACTATCGCTGGGCGTAACATAACAACGATGGCCTAAAATCAAATTGCGATCTCCATCGCCATCAGACGCTGCGCCTAGATCGGGGCCATCCTCGCGGTGCATTAACGCCCACAAATCGGCGGCGTGAACGGGATTGGGATCGGGATGCCCCCCGCCAAAATCGCTTAACGGCGTGCTGCGCAGAAGACTATTCGGCGTCGCCCCCAGTTGATCCACGAAAATCGCCTTGGCGTAAGGTCCTGTAATGGCGTTCATGGCATCAAAGCAGAGGCGGTGGCGTTTGAGCCAGTCGCGAATCAGATCAAAATCAAAAAGTCGTGACATCAGCGCCGCATAGTCCGCCACCGAGTCAATCACTTCCCAGGTCAAATCGCCCACTTGCCCCGTGTGACAGCGGCTCAAATCCAGCGAAATCGGTTCATTCCACACATTGTAGTGAGATAACACTTGGCTACGGCGATAAACGGTTTCGGTAAACGACTCGGGCGCGGGACCTCCATTTTGTACATTGAATTTAATGCCAAAATCGCCCGTCGGTCCTCCAGGATTGTGACTTGCTGACAGGATAAACCCCCCCGCCGCGCCGTAATGACGAATCAGATGCGAGACCGCCGGCGTCGATAGCTGTCCCGCCTTGCCGATGAGGAGCTTGCGTACCCCATTTGCCGCGCACAGTTGGACGATTTTGTGCAGGGCTTCCTCGTTGAAATAACGCCCGTCGCCGCCCAACACCAGCGTTGCATTCGCCTGATTGAGGGTGTCGAGATTCGCTTGGATAAAGTTTTCGAGGTAATGGGGTTGCTGAAAGATCGTTACGGGTTTGCGTAACCCCGAAGTGCCCGGGCGTTGATCGTTAAAAGGCGTAGTGGCTACGGTCAGAATCGACATAAAACGGTTTCCGATAAAACTAAACACCGAGTTAGCATACCCATCGCTAAGTGGTCCCGCCCACCGTCGCCACGACGCGCAATCGTTTGTCCTCGGGAACTTCACTAAAAGCCAACACGCGCATTTGCGGAATGCTGTGGCGAATAAAGCGGGCCAGCATCGCTCGCAAGTTGTCCGAGACTAAGAGGACGGAAGGTTGACCTTGGGCGTCCTGTTGTTGCGCGGTCTCCGAGAGCAGTTGGTGCAGCTTTTCGGCAAGGCCAGGTTCCACCGGTAACCGCGTTCCGTCCCCGGTCGATTTTTGTAACAGCCGTTCTAGTCCCACATCCAGCGTAATCACGGGCAATTCCTCGGAAATAGCACTGATTTGCCCCACAATCACCCGCCCCAACGCAATTCGCACCTGGGCCGTCAGTGCGTCGGGTTCCTGTACCTTCGCCCCGTGTTCAATCAGCGTTTCGGCGATGGTCTTCAGATTCTTAATTGGCACCTGTTCGGCTAACAGATTCTGTAACACTTTTACAATGATACGCAGCGGCAACAGATTGGGCGTCAGTTCGGCAACGAGCTTCGGAAACGCCCGTCCCAACCGATCGAGTAACACCTGTACCTCATCGTGACTAAGCAAATCCGCACTATTGCGCACCAACACCTGATTGAGATGCGTCGCTAACACCGTACTCGTATCGACGACGGTATAACCGAGGCTCGTCGCTTGATCGCGCAGATAGGGTTCGATCCAAATCGCCGCCATCTGAAAAGCGGGATCGCGTGTCTGAATCCCAGGTAAGTTGCCCAGTACAGAACCGGGATTAATCGCTAATTCTCGGTCGGGATGAACTTCGTCGTCTGCCAACACAATCCCGTGAACTACGAGTCGATAGCCGTTGGGCGGCAGATCCAGATTGTCCCGAATGTGAACGGCTGGCAGCAGAAATCCCAAGTCCTGCGAGAGTTTTTTACGGACACCCCGCAGTCGGTTGAGCAGTTGACTGTTGCGTTCTGCCAGCGGAATCAGCCGGTAACCTATCTCTAATCCCACTGCATCGGGGTTGGGCACGTCGTCCCAACTCACCTCCACCGGCGTTTGGGCCTGTGCGATGGCCTGTTCCTCAGACACGGGCATAGCAGTGGTTTGATGTTCCTGTTGGTATCGGCGATAGGCAAGATAACCCGCCGTTCCGCCCAGCAGTAAAAAGGGAAAGTTGGGCATTCCCGGAATTAGGCCCAAACTGCCAATAATCGCCCCCGTCAGCGCCAACGATTGGGGGTTGGCCAACAATTGTTGTTGCACCTGGTCGCCGAGACTGATTTCCGACGAATTGCGCGTGACCAACATCGCCGCTGCCGTCGAAAGCAACAAAGCGGGCAATTGTGCGACGAGGCCGTCCCCTATGGTGAGCAAAACATAGGTTTCAAACGCATTTCGGAGGGGTAAACCGTGTTGCGCCATGCCCACCACTAACCCTCCCACCAGGTTGATGAGAAGTACGATGAGTCCCGCGATGGCGTCGCCGCGTACAAATTTTGAGGCACCGTCCATGGCACCGTAAAAATCGGCCTCGCGCATCACTTCACTGCGACGTGTTCGCGCCGCATTTTGGTCGATGATGCCCGCGTTGAGGTCGGCGTCGATGGCCATTTGTTTGCCGGGGAGGGCATCCAATGTGAAGCGGGCGGCAACCTCAGAAACTCGTCCAGCACCTTTGGTCACCACGATGAAGTTGATGATCATCAGAATGGCAAAGACGACCAGACCAACGACGTAATTTCCCCCAATCACAAATTCGCCGAACGCTTCGATTACGCGCCCTGCGGCGTCACCGCCCTGGTGGCCGTACAGCAACACCACACGGGTACTGGCGATGTTGAGGGCAAGTCTCAATAGGGTCGCGACGAGGAGTACGGAGGGGAAAACGGCGAAATCCAGGGGTTTCTTAGCGTAAATTGCGGCCAACAGCACGATGAGCGATAGCGCAATGTTGAAGGTGAACAGTAAATCCAGTAGCCACGGGGGGAGCGGGAGCATCACCATCGCCAACATCGTGACGAGGATTAGTGGGACGCCTAAGCCACTGTTTTGTAAAGCATTTAGCGTGAGAGCAAGGGTGTTCACAGGACTTTAAACCGCTTGAATTATTCAGTGCGAATGTCGGGAGGAATGGGAATGTCAAGCTCGTTTTTAGCGACTTTCGCCCCATGTTTACGCAGTTCAAACAGATAACCGATGACGAGGGCAACCGCCTTGTACAAATTGACGGGAATGGGGGTGTCGAGTTTGCCGTTGAAGTACAAGGCACGGGCCAGTAAGGGGGCGCGAATGGTAGGGATACGGTGTTTAGTGGCCAATTCGCGGATCCGAAAAGCCACCTCATCGACGCCTTTCGCGACCAAAATGGGGGCTTCATCCTTCGCGGGGTTGTAACGCAGGGCGACGGCAAAGTGTTCGGGATTGACGACGACGACATCGGCTTTAGGCACGTTGTCCATCATCCGTTTACGGGACGCTTCTTGTTGTAGGCGGCGGATGCGTTGTTTGACCTCGGGTTTCCCTTCGATTTCTTTGTATTCATCGCGAACCTCTTGGCGAGACATTTTCAAATTGCGATTGAAATCGAAGATTTGCCAAGGGACATCAACCGCAGCGATTAGCGCTAAAGGAAAGGCGAGCCAAAGTAGATCCCACACGAGCAAGTACCCCCCCAAAGCAATGGCGACTTCCCACGGCTGGCGGGAAAGTGCGAGGTAATGGGGGGCATCGAAGTAGATGACTAAAATGGCCGTTCCCCCGACGAGCACAAATTTTAGAAATGACTTGAGGAGTTCAACGAGGGCTTTGAGGCCAAATAATCGCTGTAACCCTTTGATAGGATTGAGAACTTCCCACTGCATTTTGGGTTTGAACACCCACCCCCCCAACGCAAGTGGCGCAGCGAGAGCAATGACGAAGAGCAGTACTAAGAGGGGGAGCAGCATGAGCACCGCCGCAATGACTAGCTCTTGGAATTGTTGCCACAAAAAGTATTCATTCGTGAGGTCGTCGGGGGAGAATGTGAAGCTGTGATGAAGGATTTTGAGAAGGTCGTTCGCCATAATCGGGCCGTACACCAGGGTGAAGAGGGCAGTGACCAGCAAGATGACGGCGGCGGAAAGTTCACGGGAACGCGCCGTTTGACCCTTGTCACGGGCTTCTTGACGGCGTTTAGGGGTCGCTTCTTCTGTACGTTCTTGATCGGAATCGTTAGCCACGAGGCAGGTCTCCGAGGGAATTGGCGAAAGACAGCACAATAAAACGCCGTCTAGAAAAAAATCACGGCGCGTTCAAATTCACTCTAGTCGGTTGGTGGGGATTTTGGGGTGATGGTTTATGACTTACGGGTTGCGTCTTTGATTTTGTCTCGGACGCTGTTGATTTTGGCGTTGACGCTGGTTTTGCCGCTGGTTTTGCCGTTGGGCTTGGTTATCGGCCCGAGTGGTTTTTTGATCGGAATCATCATCCGCATCGTTATTTCTGCCTCGGCGCTCGCTGCGAGTGGACGCGCTATCCATCAGGGATTTTCCACAGTTTTTACGGGTGTAGAGGCGGTCAATGCGCTCCATTCGCTTGGTCGCTTGTTGATAGTTTAATTCGTTGTCGGCATCGCTTTGGGTCGCGGCGGTCTCGGTTAAGCTATTGAACATGTTCAACATTGCCGTGAGTTCGTTGCCGCTAGACTGACGGGTCGCCATCTGACCGACTTGACGAGCAGAACGCATGTTCTCTCGCTGTTGCTGGTTGGCGGTGTCGAATCGTGCGCGGGCCAGGTCGACTTCCATAAATTGGACTTCGAGGTCGCCACAACTGAGTTGCTCGTCGCCTTCTTGAGCGAGATCGAGGCGAACACCTTGGGGTTGTGTCACTGTTGCGACATTGCCGCCGCTTGTTGTGGCACAGCCGCTGGCGAGTAAGACAAGTAATGCAGATAATGATTTTAGGTAAAATTGGGACATTGCCAAACATTCTCTAGTGGTTGTAGAAATTTCCCGATTTATCGGGGTTGCGCAAATAACATGCAGTTCCGTTCCTGTTGCCATTGTTCGGCGTACTCACATTGTTGGTAATCCTCGAAGTACGGCCCGCCCAAGGTGTAATGAACCAAGGAAATGTCGGGATTAGGGGGATTATACCCCACTAAATGATTCCAACGGGGGGGTAATTCGCCGATGAGATCATCGTTTTCAAGCCACTTAAACTGGTGTAGTTCGAGACCCGAAGCCTGATTGACATACTCAGGAGTAAGTGCATGGCATTTGGCGTTGTTGAACAGCATGACGCTAGACCAGTTCTTTTTTTCATACTTCGTCTGGACGGCTCCCAGAAATTTGGTTTCTTCCACGGGAATATGAACGTGCTTTACCACCTGTACCGCATACTTTTCATCCTGTAAATCGAATAATTTGGCGATGTCATCCAAAACGAGCATGTCGCAGTCCATAAAAATAGAAAATCCCGTATAATTGGATAGGTAAGGCGTAAGGAATCTGGAGAATGAAAAATCCGTTGATTGGAGCGGATGGCGTTCTCGGGTCATTAAATGCCCCAAATTCGGTAAAGAAAGGGGGGTAATGGAAACGGGGCGCGAAGCACGAGCCATAATGCTGTGGGCCAAAACATGGTAAGCAACGGTTTCGCGGGGATCAAATCCAATAAAAATGCGTATCATGAGATTTTCCTGGGTTAAAGTAGGGAATAGCGCTAGTTTGAAAGGCCAATGGATTGGATGAGGTCTTCTCGTAACTGCTTGAGCGGAGTCGACCAAAATCCTTTTTCTTGACGATAAATTTTGAAATGTGGAAACCAGGGAGATTGTTCACCAGACTGCATCCAACGCCAATCAGCAGGTTCAGGCATGAGCACGCGGGCTTTTCCCGCAATCCCCGACATAAGGTGCATATTGGTATTGCTCACACCTACGTATTCGTTAAGTAAGGCGAGTAGGGCAAGCATGTTTTCCAAATCGTCGTTAAGAGGGCTGAAATCGTGGACTTCCTGGCCTAGATGCGCCATAAAATCCTCCCGTTCACCCGAGAGTGGATTTCGTTGTACTGAAATAAAAGTGCCGCGCAAACCCGTTAAACTCTTGGCAAAAGCGGGAATATCCACTTCTTTGTACAGATTTTCTGAGACAAACCCGCGTTTATCCTTCGTTTTGTCGCGACCAGCCCGCCAAGTAATGCCGATATAGGGCGGAGCACCTAGCTCACTGAGTTTGGATTTCATCGCCTCATAGCATTCGGGTAAGTAATTCAGCGCAAAAGGGGTGGGAATATCGTCGTCATTCCGCATTTTAACAAGACGGGGGAGTTCACCTAGTAAGGTAGCATAGTCAATATCGGTGTTTTCGGCGGGAAGTTCATGGATTGCCGCGTCAATTGCGGGATGACGAGCGACTAAACTGCAAATTTTCTTACCTACTGAAGCAGTAATGCGGGCACCACGTGCCTTTAATTGCGGCACAAATCGCAGAAAAAACAGCTCATCGCCAATTCCTTGTTCGCCGTGAAGTAATAGATGTTTACCCGTCAAGTCATCGGGGAATTCAGCAATTGGGTCGGAAAATCCGAGATGAGCGATTTCACCTTGAAATTTGCGCCGAGAAGCATGGAATGAGATAAGCGATTTATAGTGAAGCCAACCGTCGAAATAACGGGCATTTTTGAGTAAGAAAAGGCCGACATAAGATTCCAATCGAGGATTATTGGGCACGACTTCCTTACATAGCTGGTATCGTGCGTACTGAGCTTCAAAATCATCCTCGGGGCGTTCACAGATTTTTTTCAACATGACATAGGCGTCGGGAATATCCGCCGTGTCGGGCTGCATAAACTTCCCTAAAATTTGAAAAGCTTCGCGTGGGTGACCTGACTCGTTGTAGATCGCAGCCAAAATCAGATAGCTATTCAGATCGCTTTCTAAAGTGAGCGCGTACTGAACCACTTGCCGTGCTTCTTTTAGACGTTTCTGATGCATTAAAATTTCGGCTAATCCATTGAGTGCATTGACAAATTTAGCATCGCAATGAAGGCATTGACGCAAATACTGTTCCGCTTCTTGTAATCGCTTACGTTCCTTTAGAATCATCGCCATTCCGTAAAGACTATCTGTATTATGCGGATCAATCTGCAACGCCTGCCGATACTGCCCCACCGCTTCTCCAAAACGAGCGATTTTCAGATAACAGGTACCGAGGTTGTAGATAGCGGTTACATCGTTGCCAGGTCCATACAACAGACATTGCTGATAGTACGCAATGGCCGGCTCGTACTGCTCATCCATGAATAGAGAGTTGCCCATATTCATCAGATAAACATGATTCTGCGGCGCAATCTCTAACGCCTTCTGCATCGCGGCTTGCGCTTCTGGAAATTGTCTTAATTGGCAATAGATCGCGCCTAGCACATTCCACATATCTCCCCATTGGGGATATTTTTCTAATAAAATCAGTGCATTATCGACGGCGATTTGAAATTTTTCCTGACGGGCAAGTTGGGTAACTTTTTCAAAGTCGCGTTGCGGAAAAGGTGTTTTGGAGGACGATTTTGGCGGCGTTCGTTCGCGTCGTGAAAATGACTTGGGTTTCATAGAATCGAAATCAGTAACGGAAAATTACCCGAAACTGTAGCGATTTTTCGGGGGGTTGCATGAGAAATTTTACCCATCTTTCCGAATCCTCTAGGCCGCATTTTACCCTTTGCGGTACGCTTAACCCCTTTATTCGTTAGGTCACTGTGAGGACGACAAACGTTTGTCGGCATTTGCGATGTTACACACACAATTAGAACAAACCTTGGGGTTAACCACCGTTGAGTTGCACCCTAATTTAGACAAAACCGCCTTATTTCACGCGGCCATTCAATACGATCGCGGTCGCGTTCACAAAGACGGCCCCGATGATGCGCAGAAAGCCTATCCCACCCAACTTGGGGCCGATGGGCCACTGGTGTTCTATTCCGATCCCACCTGTACGGGCCGTCCGGTGCAGGATACTTACGGTGTGCAACACCCTGAGATTGCGGAAAATATCTGGTGGAAGGCCGATTTTAAGCCCCTCGCACCTGAGTTTTTCGACGGTCTCTTGACCCGTGTGGCGGCCCATCTCAATGCTAAAAATGCGCGTTTGTTTGTGCAGGATGTTTATGCGGGTTGGGATCCGAATTACGCCCTGCCCTACCGTGTCGTTGCCGAATATGCGACCCACGCCTATTTCGCCCACATCATGTTTCCCAAAAATCTGGCGGGAATCACCGATGAAGATCAGCGCCGTTGGACCCTTCTGAATGTCCCATCTTTCCGCTGCGATCCCGCACGCGACGGAACCCGTTCTGATCGGGCCGTCATCGTCAATTTTCGGGATCGCATTGCCTTGGTGCTGGGGCGTGCGGACTACTGCGGCGTGGTCAAAAAAACGATGTTTGGGGTGATGAATTACACCCTGCCGGCGCGAGGCGAAATGTCCATGCACTGTTCAGCCAATGTCGGCAAGGAGGGCGATGGCGCGATTTTATTTGGGCTATCCGGAACGGGGAAAACGACGCTTTCTGCCGATCCAAACCGCTTGCTCATCGGGGACGACGAACATGCGTGGACACATGATGGCATTTCCAATTTTGAAGACGGCTGTTACGCCAAACTCATTGATTTAAATAAAGAAGCTGAACCCGTCATTGCTGCGGCACTCTCCCTGTCGGGAACGCTGATTGAGAATGTGCCCCCGTTGGCGCACAAGCCCTTAAGCGAAACGCATCCTCAGGAACTGGATTTAACCGATGGCTCGATTACGGAAAACACGCGCTTTGCTTATCCCTTGAGTTGTAACCCTTTTTTGGCGGCGGGGGCGTCGGGGCCGCATCCGCAAACCATCGTGTTGTTGACGGCGGATGCGTTTGGCGTGTTGCCCCCGGTGGCGCTGCTGACGGCGGACGAGGTGATGTATCACTTCGTATCGGGTTACACCTGTAAGTTGGCGGGTACCGAAGTGGGTGTGACCGAGCCGCAAGCCGCATTTTCGGCCTGTTTTGGGGCGCCTTTCATGACGCGACCGCCGTCGGTGTACGCGAAATTGCTCGCAGAAAAGATGCGTGAACACAATGCCCGTTGCATTCTATTGAACACGGGTTGGTCAGGCGGGGGCTATGGCGTGGGACATCGGATGTCGATTGCGCACACGCGGATGCTGTTGAATGCAGCGTTGCGGGGCGATCTGGACGAAGGCAAAGTCGATTATGAGACCCACCCGATTTTCAATTTACGGATGCCGCTATCTTGTCCCGATGTGCCCGATGAAGTGCTAAATCCGCGTCACACTTGGGCCGATCACGCGGCTTACGACGCGCAAGCGCTGAAGCTACGGGATTTGTTCCGTAAGAATTTCCACGACAAAAACTTTGCATCGTTAGGAATTCGCGAAGTCATCTAAGAATGATGGAAATCCATAAAAAACGGGGAATTTGAATTTCCCCGTTGTTCGTAAAAAAATGAGGAAAATTAGGGATTACTCGCCATCACGCGCTTTAATGGCGGTATCGGGGAAATCGGTGAATAAACCATCGACGCCCATTTGGTAGAAAAATTCGTACTCTTTTAACGGATCGCCTTCAAAATCCTGAGCCAAGAACCGTTCTTCGTCGCGGAAGGTGTAAGGATGGACCTGTAAACCCGCTGCATGAGCATCACGCACGACCGGGAGCACTTCACCCGTCAAGACATTGGTCGATTCCGCAAGACCATCGCCATTAAAATCTTTAGGCGTTTCAGCCGTTTGCACGGGAACGAAGGTGGTTTTCCACGGGCCGATGCCTTTGGCGTAGGTCGCAACGAAATCCTTCAAGCTCTCGGCGCTGATGAGATCGCCGTAAGTACGGGCGTCGCCGCTCACATGGAAATCATAGGGCTGAATATGGAATTCATCGAAAAGTTGTACCAAGGGGAGATCAATGCCGCGCTGTTCCATCATGGGTTTCAACTTGTCGCGCAGGTTGCTGACTTCAAACGATTGAATAAACACGCGGCTTGGATCGGTAAAGCCGTTCTGCATCAACACTTCGATGAGCGGCTCCTCCAATGGCAACCCCAGTTGTTGGGAATAGGTCGGATGCTTGGTTTCGGGATACACACCAATTTTGCGACCCGTTTCCTTTTCTACTTGCTTAATTAAGTCGAGAATTTCCTGAAAAGTCGGGATTTCAAACTGATCGTTGAATTCTTGGGGACGGTAAGGACGAGGCTGCCGCGCACGCAACATTTTGATTTCGGCGAGGGTGAAGTCTTCAGCAAAGAAACCGTCCATTTCTTCGTAATCGACCATCATGGTTTTGCGACGGTCGGCAAATTCGGGGAAATCGCTCACATTTGTCGTGTCGATCAGGTTGGGTTCGTGACGGGCAATTAACACGCCGTCTTTAGTAATCACCAAATCGGGTTCGATAAACTCAGCGCCCATTTCGATGCCCTTGGCATAGGCTTCCAAGGTGTGTTCGGGGAGATAGCCACTTGCACCTCGGTGCGCGATGACGAGCGGTTTTGCCCCCGTCAGCGTGGGAAAAGTGCGGTGGTCGTGGGCTAACCCATTGATCACAAATGCAGAAAGTAATGCGAAAACGAGATGACGCACGGTGCCTCCAAAGGGGATTTGGCCTAAAAGCCGCCGCAATAAATAATCGCAATCTGTTACGCAGTGATGAAATAGCGGTCGAAGTAAGGGCAAGACGTTGATTCACGAGGCACTTCATTTATGGCATCTAAAACAGAGTTTCCCTTCAAAAAGACGGCGGACGAATGGCGTCAACAATTAACGCCCGAGCAATATCATGTGACGCGGGAAAAGGGCACGGAAAGAGCATTTACCGGGATTTATCACGATGAAAAAACGCCCGGCATCTATCGGTGTATTTGCTGTGATACCGAGTTATTTAAATCGACGCATAAATTTAATTCGGGTACGGGGTGGCCGAGCTTTTATTTGCCCGCAAAACCAGAAGCAGTGACCGAAATTGCCGACAACAGCTTTTTCATGCGCCGCACGGAGGTCGTTTGCAGTAATTGTGGTGCCCATTTAGGCCATGTGTTTCCCGATGGCCCCGAACCCACGGGGTTGCGTTATTGCATTAATTCGGCTTCCCTAAAACTCGATCCGCAATAGCTTAATCAGTAGCCCACCATGACCACGCCTTGGCCGCAAGATACCGAATTAAAAACTCTGCTCGATCAATTACGCCATTTGCGCGAACAAGGCGTGTATTTTGCGGCCATTCGTCACCATAGTCCGAGTTGTGCGCGTTATGTGGTGGCGTGGTTGCGGCAAATCCAACCTAAAGCCGTGCTGATTGAAGGGCCAAGTCGCGCTAATCCTTTAATTCCCCTCATTCGGCATCCCGCCGCCAAAGCGCCTTTAGCGATTTACCGCTATCACCCGCAACAGGTGGGGGGATGGTTTTATCCGCTGTGTGACTATTCACCGGAATGGCAAGCCTTGCGGCAGGCAGATTGTCCTGTTTATTTCATCGACTTAGATGATCGCCAGCGTCACGACATGACGCCCGAAGTGGTCGATTTGTTAAATGACGCTTATTTGTCGCAAAGCCAGTATCTCAAAGCGCTTGCCCAAAAAACGCGCTGTCCCGATACCGATGCGCTGTGGGATCATCTGTTTGAATTGCGGCAACCCATTGATCCCTGTAATTTTTTTGATGAGGTCGCGGCCTACTGTGCGTTGGGGCGGCGGGACATTCTCTCTGCGGCCCTCGAAGCCGACGAGACGTTGGCGCGGGAACGACAGATGGCGGCGTGGATTGGGCATTATCGCAAACAGTACGGTACGCCTTTGTTGATTGTGACCGGCGGATTTCATACCGCAGCGTTGCCGTTTTCCCTAGATAAAGCCGATCTTCCTCAAGCCGTTGACGAAAGTTACCAAACGCATCTCGTTCGTTACAGTTTTGCCCAACTGGATCGCTTACGGGGATATAGCGCGGGGATGCCGCACCCGGGGTATTACCAAAAATGCTGGGAATACGGGGACTTAACCCAGGTGAGTACGGAAATTTTGATGTCAACGGCCCGTTTGGCACGCGATGGTAAGTTGCCTCGGGTGTTATCGACGGCCGATGTGACGGCAGCCGTGTTTCATGCGCAACAACTGGCCAGATTGCGCGGCCGTGTTGCCCCTGGACGGGTGGATTTGTTGGATGCGATTAAAAGCGTATTTGTCAAGGGCGACGACGAAGGGGAACAGCAAATCATTACGGCCATTGTGAACGACTTGTTGCGAGGGAATACGATTGGCGAGTTGCCGCTCGGTGTGGAGTTACCGCCGTTGTTGGTCGATTTTAATCGTAAAATCAAAGCGTTAAAATTGCCGTTGACCAGTGAATCGCGCAAGCTCGACTTGGAACCGCGTCGTAAGCCGCAGCACCGCGTCATAAGTCAACTGTTGAATTGTCTGGATTTGTTGCAGGTGAGATACAGCCGCCGTCTCGATGGCGGGAGCCTCAATCGGCGGCGCATTCACGAAATTTGGGAATGCCAATGGTCGCCGGGGGTAGATAGTCGGTTGATTGAACTCGCATTTTTGGGCGAAAGCCTCGAACAGGCCGCTTCAACGGAATTACGTCGTCATCGGGAAAAATTGGTGGAAACGGGGCAACATCGCCGTTGCCAGGCCCAAGTCTCATTGTTGGGATGGGCCATTCGGTGTGGTTTGGAGACTGCATTAGCAGAGTCGTTAGCGGCAGTGGAACAGACCGCGCAGGAAGATAATGAAGTGCGTTCGTTGGCTGAAGGACTATTCCAGTTAAAGACGATGGCGGACGATATTCCGACCACATTACGTTATGCGTTATGGGCAAGGGCGTGTTATCTCGTCCCCGAGTGGGTCAATTGCCCTGAAGATCAGCAAGAACAAGCGCTTAAAATACTGATTTTACTGCATAATTTACAAGATGAAGTATGTGAAGCGGGATTGTTTCACGATGCCTTAACAGCGCTATTACGTAACGGATCGGCGTTACTTCGCGGCGGGGCAGCGGGGTTGTTGTGGGCAGACAGCGTGTTGCCAGATGAAAGCTTGACAAAAACGATACAAATTGGCATGGCGGCGAGCTTGCCCAAAGAACGGGTCGCGATTTTGCGCGGTGTGTTGGTGGCGGCGAAAGGCGCATTACTACAAATCCCGGTGTTACTGACGGCCTTGCACGAACAATTTCTTCAATGGGACGAAGCGACTTTCCTAACCTTACTTCCCGAGTTGCGTTTGACGTTTACGGCGTACACCCCCCGCGAAATCGACCGAGTTAGCGAAAAAATTGCCGAATTTTGCGGACTAAAAGTGCCGGTGGAAATTAACTATCAGCTCGACGAATCCGCATTGGCCCAGCAGCTCGCCCTCGAACACGAATTGGTCGAGCAGTTAAAACAGGATCATTTGGAAAGCTGGCTGCGCGAGTGCTAAAACTAACGCCCATCATCGAGGGAGTTCAAATAAGTCGCCAAAATATCTCCGTGGCACGCAAATGGTTTGCAGTGACAACCTAATTTGGTTCCCCTTAATGTCACTAACTTTTGCTTAAATCGTGCGCCATCGCGAAGTAAGTTATGTTCAAAATCGTAGGCAAATTTGCGAATGGCTTCGGCGCGATCATTAACCGCTTCGTCTAGGGCATTGCGGTCACCTATTGCATAGGGATTGCCCCAGTAAGATCCGCGACCGATATAAATATCGAATCCCTCCGTCTCCACGTTGACGACTTCTGTGATTGGCGTATGAATGAGATGGCCAGAAATGGCGTGTTGGCGTAATAAATCGAGCAACTGTGGTGGGGGTTTACGGGCGTCCCTAAAAATTAATGCGCGGTCAATCATTCCTAATTCATCGCCTAATACTTGAACTCGCGAATCGTCTAATTTTTGCAGTAATGTTTGCAAATCTCGCAAATAAAAAATTCGATCTCGTGTGCCCAAATAGTGACTTATCTTCCGCGCCAATTTTGTTTGGCAAGCAAACTTCTCAGGATAGTCAATTAACCAGTTCATCGGGTAGCTGCGAGGCCATAAGGGAAATCGGGAAATCCGTACAACCCATTGACTTGTAACCAATAACCGCATTTTTCACGTTGGCAAAAATAGCGCGTTAATCCCACGCGCAAAAAGAGTTGCTGTTGAAACTTCACCCGCGTTTCCCAAGTTTTTAGATGCGGATGGGCATCGGTCATAAAGCGCCGAGTAGCTAATGAAGAAACCGGTAAATCGTGAAATCGGTAGCCCGCGCTGTCGATAAAACTGACGCGAATGCGATTTCCCACCCGCCGCGAATGTTTAACTTCCACCGTCTGTGGAGCGACTTTTAAGGTGGCAAGTGAACGCTGCGGTGAATGTTCGGGGCCGATGTACCTTGCCTGCGCCATCTCATCATTCATGATTTCGATTCCAAAAGCCGTTTGGATCGCCGTAAACGAATGGGTGCGCAATAAAGCTAACCAATCCAATTCGGCTAAAGAACGGCCACTGAAGAGCTGTAAACAATAATAACGATCTTCAATATGGGGCCGCTCAATCCACGGGCGTACGAATAACCCCATCAAAGATAAACCGGGATGCCAATTCCGTTTAATACAACCGCTTTGGGTTAAATAGGGCAACGGGCGGATGAATTCCCCCGTTTGTTCGTCAATTCCCGCTAAACAGACCCGATTTTCTCGCCCTAACACCGTTAAATCCGTAATCACAATACGTCGCCACCTAAACGCCATTTCAACAGCCCTTTATGTCATTTCGTGCAAATGGTTATCCAAAAAATCTTAAATCTCTGGGTATTCATCGCGCTTTTGAAGCGTCTTAGCGATTCTCCCTAAAAATAGCGACTACACGCCTATGAAATGGTCCCCTTCACCGATTTTTGGTCTCGTCGTCTCGCAATTTTGCGGCGCATTTAACGACAATGCCTGGAAACTCATCGTCTTAACGCTGGCGATTCGCCCCCTTCGCGAAGAACACGGCTCAAGTGGCGTCGCTTTTGAGACCGCTGCCCAATTTCAAGCCGCCCTCGCCTTCATCATTGTCATTGCCCCCATGATTATTGCCGTGCTTCCCGCTGGTCAGCTCGCGGATCGCTATAGCAAACGCTCGGTGCTGATCGGGAGTAAGTGGCTCGAACTCGTCCTGATGGGTTTGGCGACATTTTGTCTCATGGTGGCCCCGCAAAACCTCGTACTCCCCTTCGGGATTCTGGCCCTCATGGGGGTACAGAGCGCGTTTTTTAGTCCGGCTAAGTACGGCGCGTTGCCCGAGTTGTTGCCCCACGAACGCCTGTCGTCGGGCAATGGCCAACTCGAAATGTGGTCGATGTTGGGCATCATTTTAGGCTCTGGCTTGGGGCCGATACTGCTTTTCGCCGACGGGATGGGACAGTTGCCCCAATGGACCTGGGTGGCTCCCGTCCTCCTCGTGGGGGTCGCGGGGATTGGTCTGGCCGCCATCTATCTCGTCCCTCCGCTCCCTGCGATGAACCAAACAACGCCCCTCCAAACGACGATTACACGGGCATGGTCGGTGATTCGGGCGGATCGGATGATTTGGTTAGCGACTTTAGGGTCAGTCATTTATTGGGCAACCGTCAGTTTATTGGGCCAAAACATGATCGTTTACGCCAAAACCCTGACCATCGGCTTGGAAAATCCCGAACTGTTTGAAAGTTTGCCCGTCGCGGCTTTCGGGCTGGGAATTGCGCTAGGAGCACTGTCAGCGGTGTTGCTGTCGGGCGACAAGGTCGAATACGGCCTGATTCCGCTGGGGGCAAAGCTATTTACGGCCGGATGTCTGCTCATAGCGTTATTCCGTACCGAACTTTGGTTGACAATTTTAATTGCTATTCCCTTAGGCATGGGCGCCGGAATGCTGTTGGTACCGCTGAACGCCATCATTCAGTGGCGATCCCCCGAACAGCAGCGCGGGAGCGTGATTGCGGTGGGCAATGTGCTGGTTTACGGCGGGATGGTGACGGGTTCGCTGACCGGAATGCTGTTGGCGTTCCTACAATTTGACGCCATCGCAATTCTGTTTGCGACGGCCTTCATTGCGGGGGCGGCAACGGTGTGGGCGATCTATTTATTGCCCGATTCCCTGGTGAGACTCCTTGCCGCATTACTGGCTAAGGTTCTTTACCGCGTTACCGTGATTCAACCTGAAAATCTCCCAAAAACAGGGCCTGCCTTACTTACGCCGAATCACATTACTTGGGTCGATGGATTGTGGTTGCTTTCTACGACGGATCGGCCCATTCGCTTCATTGTGGCGCAGGATCAGTACGACCGTTGGTGGATGAAACCCATTTTTACGGCATTACAGGCGATTCCCGTGGATCCTCTCGGCGGGCCACGACCGTTATTACGCGCCTTACGCAAGGCTGGTCAGTTTCTCGATCGCGGCGAATTGCTGTGTATCTTTCCCGAAGGCCAAC
Organism: uncultured Candidatus Competibacteraceae bacterium; assembly: GCA_964613675.1. Taxonomy (GTDB): domain Bacteria; phylum Pseudomonadota; class Gammaproteobacteria; order Competibacterales; family Competibacteraceae; genus DAIUCA01. Next base: position 501 of record CAZTIH010000041.1, on the reverse strand, counting down.
TCTCCCGCACCAGTCAATTACAACCCTTCCGTCGAGGGGTCGAGCGACTGGTCAAAAATCGGGCCGTACCCGTCATCCCAATGTACATCGACCGCGCTTGGGGCAGCATTTTTAGCTTTGCCGGGGGCAAATATGTGACCAAATTGCCGGCCAAATTGCCCTACCCGATCACCATCGTCTTTGGTGCTCCCCTAATGCCCCCCATCAGCGCTCCCCGCTTGCGCCAAATCGTACACAATTTAAGTGAAACCGCATGGCAGGCCCGTAAAGCCGATATGCCCACATTGCCTTACCTCCTCACGAGTCGTTTGCGTCGCAGCGCTAGTGCCTTTTGTATGGGCGATTTGAAGCGACCGCACCTCACGAAACGACGGGTTTTGGCAGGGGCGATTGCGATTGCGCGGGCGTTGCGGGCGCACTGGGCCGGTCAGGAACGGGTGGGAATCATGCTACCGGCTTCGGCGGCGGGCGCACTGACCAATTTTGCGGCGGTGCTGGCGG
>CAZTIH010000040.1:10218-18922 GCA_964613675.1 uncultured Candidatus Competibacteraceae bacterium | reverse complement strand
TGGTTCCTCAAAATTACCGATTACGCCGATCAGCTCTTAAACGACTTGGACGACCTCGATTGGCCTGAATCGGTGAAAACCATGCAGCGCAACTGGATCGGGCGATCCGAAGGGCTTGAAATCGACTTTGCGTTGCCTGAGGGCGAGCCATTACGGGTGTACACCACGCGGCCCGATACGTTGTTTGGGGTGAGTTATCTAGCGGTGGCCGCAGAACATCCCTTGGCGCTGTCGGCCGCTGCGCACAATCCCGCATTGCAGTCGTTCATTGAGGAATGTCGTCGGGGGAGCGTCGATGAAGCTACCCTCGAAACGATGGAGAAACGCGGTTTGCCCCTCAACTGTCACGCAATCCACCCGTTAACTGGGGACGCCATCCCTATTTGGGCCGCCAACTTTGTGTTGATGGGCTACGGCACGGGAGCAGTGATGGCGGTGCCGGCCCACGACGAACGCGATTACGCCTTCGCCAAAAAGTACGGCCTACCGATTACGGTGGTGATTCAGCCGAACGATGGGCGTGAATGGGATTTTACGCAGGCGGCTTATGTCGAGAAGGGCAAGGGCGTGACGGTCAATTCGGGTGCGTTCGACGGCTTGGATTTTGAGACAGCGTTTAACCGAATTGCGGACGAAGTGGTGCGACGGCAAAAGGGGCAGCGACGGGTGAATTATCGGTTGCGAGACTGGCTCGTGTCGCGGCAACGTTACTGGGGTGCACCGATTCCCGTCCTCAACCCTCCCAACGGCCCAATTCCCGTGCCCGACGACCAATTGCCGGTGGTCTTGCCAGAAGACGTCGCGTTTACCGGGGTGACATCGCCGCTCAAAACCGATCCTGCGTTCAAAGCCGCCATTGACCCCACCACCGGTCAGCCCTGTGAACGGGAAACCGACACCTTCGATACCTTCATGGAATCGTCGTGGTACTACGCCCGTTTTGCCTGTCCCGACTGCAACACCGCCATGCTCGACGACCGCGCAAATTACTGGTTGCCCGTGGACATCTACATTGGCGGGATTGAACACGCGATTTTGCATCTGCTGTATGCCCGTTTCTTCCACAAAGTGTTGCGCGACGTCGGACTAGTGCAGAGCGATGAACCGTTTAAGAAGCTCTTAACCCAGGGGATGGTGGTCGCCGACACGTTTTATCGCGAAGAAAACAGCGGTAAACAGGTGTATTTCGCGCCGGCTGAGGTGGAGGTACAGCGGGATGCGCGGGGCAAAATTATGTCGGCATCGCTCAAGAACGATGGGTTACCCGTCATCGTGGGGCAGACCGAAAAAATGTCGAAATCGAAGAATAACGGGGTCGATCCCCAAGAACTCATCGAGCTGTACGGTGCGGATACCGTTCGGTTGTACATGATGTTTACGGCGCCGCCCGAACTCTCCCTCGAATGGAACGATGCGGCAGTTGAAGGTGCAAACCGTTTCTTAAAGCGACTCTGGAGCTTCTGCACCGAACGCGCCGATCTCTTAAAAACCGCCCCACCTCTCGATGCAGACCAGCTCGATGAACCGCTAAAAAACGTGCGTTTTGAGGTTCACAGTGCGTTAAAGCAAGCGCTTTACGACTTTGAACGCTATCAATTCAACACGGTGGTGTCGGGGGCGATGAAGCTGTTTAACGCAGTGCTCGATCTCAAAAGCGACTCCCCCCAAGCAGAGGCCGTCAGACGAGAAGCAATTTCGCTGTTATTGCGCTTGTTATCGCCCATTACGCCGCATATCTGTCATGGGCTGTGGCAGGAATTGGCCTTTGGGGAGGACATTTTGCGAGCAACCTGGCCAACCGTTGACGAAAACGCCCTCCAACGCGATGAGATCGAGATTGTGGTGCAAGTGAATGGGAAACGTAGAGCGCAATTGCGTGTTCCAACCGATGCCCCTGCCGAGGTCGTACAGGCCCTCGCTCTTGAACTCGACACGGTGCGTAGTCACCTCCCCCACGGTGTCAAAAAATGCGTTTTAGTCCCCGGTAAGCTGTTGAATTTGGTGGGTTAAGTGAATATTCGACCGATGGTAACAGCTTTGTTTTGGCTGTGGCTGACGGCCTTTGTGGGGCTGTTACTGACGGGATGCGGATTCCAACTGCGTGGCTGGGCGACCGATGAACCTCCACTGCCGTCGGTCATGTGGGTGGAGGAAGTCAGTCGAGAGGCAAACCGTCCACCTCACCCCCTCGTTCAGACTTTGAGACAGACGTTTGAACAAAGCGGCGTAGTGATGAACGCCCAACGCCCTGAACAACGGTTGCGTCTGCTGAACATCGAGCAACGCCGTCGTACCGTGGCGTTTAATCCGGCCGGGAGCATCCGTGAAACCGAACTTACCCTTGAGGTGGACTATGAGGTGCGTGATGCGGCGGGAGAGGAGATTTTGCCGCTGAAGCGCTATCGTTTGACGCGCAACGCCGTATTCAACGAAGCCCAGGTGTTAGGGGCGACCGAGGGGGAAGCAACCGTCATTCGGCAGATGGAACAGGACGCCGCCACGGCAATCCTTCGGCAGCTACAGGCCCTCAAGCGGTAACGGTTGAGATGCGCATTGGTCCTGAGCAACTCGTTTCTCATCTCAAAAAATCGCTGTTACCGGTTTATTTAATCGAGGGCGACGAGCTGTTTTTGCGTCAAGAAGCTCTAGATTTACTGCGCGTTGCGGCGAAAAAAGCGGGGTTTACGGAACGACAGCGCTTTGAGGTGGAAAGTGGTTTGGATTGGGGAACGGTCGTCGCAGCATTCGCCAGTCCTTCGTTATTTTCCCCGCGTCAACTGACCGAAATTCATTGGCACGACAGTAAGTTAGATAAAAACGCTGTGCGTGCCCTGAACGCCATGACCCAGCACCTAAGTGACGATAGTGTGTTGCTATTATCGACGCCGCACCTTGGCCGTGAAGTCCAGCGCGAGCCGTGGTACCAAGCCATCGACCAACAAGGGGCCATCACGACTTGTTGGCCCCTTCATCGCGAAGCGTTCTCGACCTGGTTAACCAAGCGCTTGCAGTCTCGCGGTTACGCCCCGCAAGAAGCGGCATTGCATTTTTTAGCAGAACGTGTTGAGGGAAATTTATTTGCGGCGGCGCGGGAAATCGATGCGTTGCGGCTCCGACTGCCGCCCGAGGGCAAGACGCCGCGTCCGTTGACGGTTGACGATCTGTTGGAAGCGGTGGGCGACAGTACGCGTTTCACGGTGTATGACCTCACACAGGCCGCTCTTGAAGGCGATGCCGCAGCCGTCACCCGAATTGTGGCGGGACTACAAGCAGAAGGCGTGGAGATTGTGTTGGCGAGTTGGGCGGTGAGTCGTGAAATTCAACTGCTATTGCGCTTGCGATTTGTCATGCAGCGCGGTACACCTTTCGATCAAGCTTGTCGGCAACTTTACCTCCTTGAGCGCCGTAAACCATTGATTCAAAAAGCATTAAAACGCTTAAAAACACCGCAACTCGTGCAACTTCTCGAACTCGCTGCGCATCTCGATGAAGCGGCAAAAGGCTTGCACGCGGATCCGTGGGTTGAATTGCTACACCTCGCTTTACTCCTCTGCGGACGGCCTTTGTTGTCGTCCTCGCCCTTTTTGCCACCGCGAACTCCTGTGCTATGACGATTCAAAATTACGTTCACGACTTGGCCGCGACGGCCAAACACGCCGCACGTCAAATCGCCCGTGCGACCAGTGCCCAGAAAAATGCAGCGCTTCAGGCGATGGCTACGGCCATTCGTCAACAAGCCGACCGCCTCGCGCAGGAAAACCAACGCGATCTCGATGCCGCCCAAACTGCGGGTCACGATGCCGCATTTATCGACCGTTTGGCCCTGACCCCTGCACGCATTGAGGCAATGGCGGCGGGGGTACAGGCGGTGGCGCAACTCCCCGATCCGGTAGGCCAAATCCGCGATCTGCACTTTCAACCCAGTGGCATTCAAGTGGGACGAATGCGCGTGCCTTTGGGGGTGATTGGCATCATTTACGAGTCACGGCCCAATGTGACCGCAGAAGCAGCGTCGTTGTGTCTGAAATCGGGGAATAGTTGTCTGTTGCGCGGCGGCAGTGAGGCGATTTTTTCCAACCAAGCCATTGCCCAGTGTGTGAAAACGGGTCTAGAACAGGCAGGGTTGCCGACTGCGGCGGTGCAAGTCCTCGAAACGACGGATCGGGCGGCGGTCGGCGAGATGTTGCAACTAAACCAGTTGATTGATGTGATCGTGCCGCGAGGGGGAAAAAGTCTAATTGCGCGAATCAGTCAAGAGTCAAAAATCCCCGTCATCAAGCATTTGGACGGCATTTGTCATCTGTACATCGACGAGGATTGCGATTACGCCAAGGCGATTGAGGTGGCGTTTAATGCAAAATGTCAGCGTTACGGCACCTGTAACACCCTCGAAACCCTATTGATTCACCGCATGGTGGCGCCCGCGATTTTGCCGCCGTTGTGCGAACGCTACCGCCATGAGGGGGTGGAACTGCGCGGATGTGACCAGACCCGTGCCATTTTTCCGATGAATCCCGCTACTGAAGACGATTGGGCAACGGAATATCTCGCACCGATTTTGTCGATTCGGGTGGTGGAAAGTATGAAAACGGCGATGGATCACATCGAAAAATACGGTTCCCATCACACGGACGGCATCATCACCGACGATTATCAACGGGCGTGGCGATTCTTACGGGAAGTCGATTCGAGTTCGGTGATGGTGAATGCCTCAACGCGCTTTGCCGACGGATTTGAGTATGGATTAGGCGCGGAAATTGGGATTTCAACGGATAAACTCCACGCACGCGGCCCCGTAGGATTGGAAGGATTGACCACGGAAAAATTCATTGTGTTGGGTGATGGCCATATTCGGCGTTAACTTACGGGTCGGGCGCGACGGGAGACATTTCTGTTGACCGCGCCGTTGCCCATCGGCCTTTTGGGGGGAACTTTTGATCCCATTCACTTTGGGCACTTGCGACCTGCCCTTGAACTCCTCGATGCCCTACCGCTGGCGCACATTCGGTTTATTCCCAGTCGTCAGCCCCCCCATCGCCATACCCCCAGCGCTACCCCCGAACAACGGCGTCAAATGGTGGCTCTAGCGATTGCGCACGAACCGCGATTTGTCTTAGACGACCGCGAGTTACAGCGTCCGGGGCCGTCTTACGCGGTGGATACCCTGCGCAATTTTCGTCGGGAGTACGCGCAACCTTTGTGTTTGATTGTGGGGGCGGATGCGTTCGCGCACTTCAACAGTTGGCGAGATTGGCAAGACATTCTGGAACTGGCCCATCTTGTCGTAATGACCCGTCCGGGGGCGTCGCTCGATACGGCGCATCTCTCGACGGAATTAAGCGATTTATTAACCCAACGGCGTCGGCAACTTCCTGATTTTTCAGGCGTTGGCGGCATCTTTTGTCAACAAGTTACGGCCTTGCCCATTTCGGCAACGGCCATTCGTGAATCGCTACAACAAGGCCGTTCGCCGCGTTATTTGTTGCCCGATGCGGTCTTAAATTATTTGTTAAATCAACAGCTTTACGGTTTTCAATCCGTATAGGAGATGTCCATTTTGAATCAAACGACTGAATCGACCGCGCCCCTCACTTCAGAGGCCCTCAAAACGCTGGTGATTGAGGCTCTTGAAGATGTCAAGGCCGAAAACATCGTGGTGCTCGATGTGCGTGAAACGGCGGGTTTCACCGATTACATGATTGTGGCTAGTGGAAGCGCACAACGACAGGTTAAAGCCTTGGCGCAGCGCGTTTTGGAACGCTGTCAGCAGCACGGCCTATATCCCCTCGGCGTCGAGGGCGAACGGGAAGCGGAATGGGTACTAGTGGATTTGGCGGATGTCGTCGTCCATGTGATGTTGCCCGCGACCCGCGAATTTTACGGCCTCGAAAAACTGTGGTCCGTCGGCTCGCAACCTACCGATGATCGTCGCAAGACTCAGCAAAAATTAGTCGGCTAATGTCGGCATTTCGAGGGCTGCCGTCGTGAAATGGCAGCTCTTTTCGGTGAACGACCGACCGCCCCCTTGGGCCAGCGACGCCTACACCGATTACGCCAAGCGGCTCCCCCGCGAATATGCGTGGCACCTGCGCGAGTTTCCGCCCAACAAACGCCATCGCGATGCCAACACCCGCAAGCGCGAGGAGGGCGAACGGTTGTTGGCGGCCTGTCCGTCGGGGGCGTGGACGGTGTTGTTGGATGAACGCGGTACTTTGTGGACGACGGCCCAACTGGCAGAACGCCAAGCGGCGTGGGCAACGCAGCCTCACGCTGTTGTATGGCTAATTGGCGGGCCAGACGGGGTCAGCGAGGCGGTGAAGTCCGTTGCTAACGAATGTTGGTCGCTGTCGCCGCTGACTTTGCCTCATGCCCTAGTTCGGGTGCTCGTGGCCGAACAGCTCTATCGTGCATGGTCTGTACGTCACCATCACCCCTATCACCGAGCGTAAACCCATGATTCCACAAATTTATTTGGCGTCACAGTCGCCTCGTCGTCGTCAATTGCTCGAACAAATTCAGCTTCCGTTTGCGGTACTCGATGTCGCCATCGACGAAACGCCTCAGTCGCAAGAAAGTGCGGCGCTGTATGTGGGACGGGTGGCGTTGTTGAAGGCAAAAGCGGGGTGGCAACAGGTGATCGACCTTGATTTACCTCGAAAACCCGTGTTGGGTGCGGATACGACGGTCGTGCGCGACGGCCACATTTTGGGCAAACCTAAGGATGAAATCGAAGGATTAGCGATGTTGCACAGCCTGTCAGGACGCGAACATCAAGTGTTGAGCGCCGTGGCGATGGTCGATGAAGGGCGGGAAAAACTGCGGGTGAGTGTGAGCCAAGTGCAATTTAGTCCTTTAAGTCCAGCACAATGTCAGCGTTACTGGGCGACTGGTGAAGGGCGCGACAAGGCGGGGGGGTACGCCATTCAGGGGCGGGCAGCGGTATTTGTGGAGCGTTTAGAGGGGAGTTATTCGGGCGTAATGGGATTGCCCTTGTTTGAATTGAGCGGATTACTGCGCGAATTTGGGATTGAAACCGTGTAAAACGGAGTAAAAGTCGGGAATTACACGTCGTAGTAGTCTCGATACCATTCTACAAACCGCGTAATGCCCACTTCCACCGGGGTACAAGGACAGTAATGCACGGCCGCCTGCAAGTCGCTCACATCTGCGTGGGTGTCCGGTACATCCCCCGCTTGTAACGGCAACTTCTCCAACTGCGGTTCGATGCCCAACGCTTTCCCCAGTAGGGCAATATAATCCAGTAATTCAACGGGTTGCTGATTGCCCAAATTGAACACGCGCCATGGTGCCGCACTCGTCGCGCCATCTGGTGAATAGGCGTCCCATTGGGGATTTGCCGTCGGGGGATGTGCACAAACCTGCATAATTCCCGTCACGATGTCGTCGATATAGGTGAAGTCTCGGCGATGGCGGCCATAGTTGAAAACAGGCAGCGGTTGGCCCTGTAGCAGCCGTTCCGTGAACTTGAACAGCGCCATGTCCGGTCGCCCCCATGGCCCGTACACCGTAAAAAAACGCAGTCCCGTGCAGGGAATCCCAAACAGATGGCTGTAGCTATGGGCCATTAGCTCGTTGGCACGTTTAGTCGCGGCGTACAGCGTGAGGGGGTGATTGACCGGATCGTGGACGGAAAAGGGAAGTTTCGTGTTTGCGCCGTACACCGAACTCGTTGAGGCATAAACTAAATGTTCCACCGGATGAGCACGACAAGCCTCCAAAACCTTGAGAAACCCCACGAGATTGCTATCGACATAACTCTGCGGATGGGTCAAGGAATAGCGAACGCCCGCTTGTGCCGCTAAATGAATGAATCGCGTAGGGCGATGGGTTGCGCACAGTTGGGTGAGCAAATCCGGCGTTTCAAGACGCCCGCACACCTCAATAAATGTGGGAAACGCCCGTAACTTCTGCAAACGTGCCTGTTTAAGCCGAACATCGTAGTAATCCGTCACGGCATCGAGACCGACCACCGTTTCGCCCTGTTCTAGATAACGTTGAGCGAGGGCGGCGCCGATAAAGCCTGCTGTCCCCGTAATGAGTAAAGTCACGATCTAAAACCTCATTAAAATCAGATGCTTGTTGCGTTAAGCTACGCGAAAAAAAGCGAGTTCGTTGGAGAGTTCTTGGGACTGTTCCCGCATGGTTTCACTGGCGGCGGTGGTCTGTTCGACGAGGGCGGCGTTCTGTTGGGTAAACGACTCCATCTGTACGACCGCCTGATTAACTTGGTCTATGCCAATAGACTGTTCGCGGGAAGCCGACGCAATTTCGCTAATCAGTCGTGAAACTTCTTCTACGGCTTGGACGATCTGTTCGAGGGAACGCCCAGATTGCCCGACTAACGCGGTTCCATTGTCGATTTTGGCGGCGCTGTCTTGAATTAAACGCTTAATTTCCTCCGCTGCCGTCGCGGATCGCCCCGCAAGGTTGCGCACTTCACTCGCCACCACCGCAAATCCACGTCCCTGTTCACCGGCGCGGGCTGCCTCGACACTCGCATTTAGCGCTAACAAATTGGTTTGAAAAGAAATTTCGTTAATGACGTCGATGATTTCCACAATTTTTTTGCTCGCAGCACTGATTTCATTCATGGCATTGACGGCGCTGCGCATGACTTGCTGTCCCTGGGTAGCGGTCGTGCGCGTTTGGGTGGACAGACGATCGGCTTGTTCAGCATTTGCGG
>CAZTIH010000040.1:9909-10208 GCA_964613675.1 uncultured Candidatus Competibacteraceae bacterium | reverse complement strand
TCTGTTTAACGGTCGAGGTCATCTGTTCCATAGAAGCTGCGGTCTGTTCCAGGCTAGAGGCTTGTTGTTCGGTGCGGTCGGCGAGCTGTGCTATCCCGGTTTGAAGTTCGTTCGACCCTTGACTGACAGTTTCTGAAGATTCTCGAACCTTCTCCACAATACTTCTCAATTTTTGCCGCATTTGTTCCATGGCACCGAGTAAACGCCCCATTTCTTCGTCGTTGCTGAACCAAATTTCGTGCTGTAGCTCACCTTTAGCGATGCGTTCAAGGTTGTCCACGGCACGCTTTAAGGGTGCC
>CAZTIH010000040.1:0-9899 GCA_964613675.1 uncultured Candidatus Competibacteraceae bacterium | reverse complement strand
GGTGATGACCAAGGAAAGCCAGAGCGTCATGGCCACTACCCCAAGTGAGACGCCAACGATGACATTTCGATGGAGCACTAGACCGTCGATGCGTGCCGACAAAAGCTGTTCGATTTGCGGAATGATGGCGTCGTACAAGGCATCGAGTTGGGTAATGACGGTGGTGCCTTCGTCAAAAATGAGGGTCGGCGAAATAATGGGTGACTCGACATTCAGAATTTCATCTTGAATTCGCTGGTAAAAACGCGCTGCACTCTGTTGGGACTGCATAAACAAAGTTTCAAGTGGCCCCCGTAAACTGGGGTTGTATTGCAGTGTGGCTTGCATATTAGCGTCGATGTCCGAAAACAAGTTTGGCGCTATCAGAGCAAAACCAATGAGACGATTGCGATTTGCATTATCCAGTGTTTGGCTCGCCGCTTGGGCCGCAAATGCGCGACTTTGCCCCAAATACTCAAAAGTTTTCGGCATCTGCAACTTGGATGTGATAATTAAATAGAAGCTATCCAGATCTGTATCGAGAGAGAGATTCGATTGATCGGCAATGTAGCGCGTGAATTGGATGATTTGCTCGATGAGTGCGCTATGACGGTCAAAGCTCTGTGGCGGGGACAAGGTGTCTAGTTCACGCATGAGCTGTGTCCATTGATTCTGAAGTGCTTGCCACGAGGCATCGGCATTGAACCGTTGGCCGTATTGGTTATGCAGCTGGTTAATATTTTGGAGAAGGGCGTCTATTTCGCTGCGTAATTGGCGCGTGCGTTCTGCAAACGGGAGGTTTCCTTGTAGGAAGCTGTTGTGACTACCGCGATGTTCGGCAATTTTGAGCTGTAGCCTGTGAACAGGTCTCAAATAAGTGAGGCCGTATAACTGTTCCTGCGTAAAGTCGATGGTTTGGTTTTGGTTGAGGATGACGACCGAGAGCAGTAGCGCTATTGAGAGCAACAAGCCGCTCAACATCAGCCCAAACTTCGTCCTCAAAGTCAGACCGCTTAAAAATTTTCGCATAAAAACTCCAGGATCAGCAGGGGGAGTGAAATGTCACCAAACGGTTACAGACGATCATCCACCTCTGCACGAGGAAGCACGCCCTTCACGTCGAAAAGTACGCCTTCAGGATGTAGCCATTCACGCCATCGCCGATGTCTGAATACATCGTGAGCGACCGCTAGAATAATGGCATCAAAAGTCGGTTCTGGCGCAGGGAGTTCGATTAGCGGCACGGCGTATTCATGTAAGGCTTCCGTGGGATGTGCAATCGGATCGTGTACCGCAATGTTGAGACCGTACGCAGTGAGTTCACGAATCAGGTCAATAACCCGACTATTGCGTAAATCAGCACAGTTTTCCTTAAACGTCAGGCCGAGGATCAGAATTTTCGCCCGAGTCAGGGGTTTGGGCCGCAATGCTAATAATCGAATGACGCGCTGGGCGATGTGTTGTCCCATCGCGTCATTAATGCGTCTCCCCGCCAAAATCATCTCGGGGTGAAATCCTACGGCATGAGCCTTGTGGGTAAGATAGTAAGGATCCACGCCAATACAATGACCTCCAACGAGTCCGGGCGTAAAAGGTAAGAAATTCCACTTGGTTTGGGCAGCGGCAAGGACATCTTGACTGTCCAGGTTGAGTTGGTGAAATAAGATCGCCAATTCATTGATTAAGGCGATATTCACATCTCGTTGAATGTTTTCAATGACTTTTGCCGCTTCAGCAACTCGAATGTTGGGCGCTTCGTGAACCCCCGCCGTCACGATTTTACGGTATAGCGCCGCGACCTGTTGGGCCGCTTGGGGATTAGAGCCTGCCGTCACCTTGACGATGGTCTCCAAACGATGATGACGGTCACCGGGATTGATGCGTTCGGGGCTGTAACCCACGGAAAAATCCCAGTTACACCGTTTGCCTGAGCCTTGTTCCAGTAACGGAATGCAGCGCTCCTCGGTGGCACCGGGGTACACCGTCGATTCGTAAATGACGAGGGCCGCTGGGGGCATCATCGTCGCTACTGTGCGCGTTGCCTTGTCGAGGGGGCCAAAATCGGGGCGTTTGTAGGCATCAATGGGCGTGGGTACGGCGACGATAAAGGTATTGCAGTCTTTGAGCGTGGCGGGATCTGCACTGTAGCGCAGCGGAAGCGCCCGTAATTCCTCTGAGGTCACTTCCCCCGTGCGGTCGAAATATTGTTGTAACTCATTGATTCTTTGAGGGTTTTGGTCGAAACCTAGGGTAGGGAAGTGGCGACTAAACGCAACCGCTAATGGTAATCCCACATACCCCAATCCTATGACGGCAATTACAGGCGTATTCATCAGAACGTCGCGGCAACAGAAAAAGTCACCGCATCATAACGGTTCTGAAGCGTTGGTTTGGCTATTCGCTCCCAAAGGTTTCAAGACGAATCTCGCGTCGTTCCCGTCGAATATGCCACTCGATGACCGCTTTTGCCGCAATCGTCAGCAAGGCCAAAAATGACAACACCGAAGCCGCTGCAAAAGCCGCAACCGCTTGATATTCGTTGTACAGAATCTCGACGTGGAGCGGTAACGTATTGGTTTCCCCGCGAATGTGTCCCGAAACCACCGATACGGCCCCAAATTCGCCCATCGCTCGGGCATTGGAAAGCACAACGCCATACAACAGGCCCCATTTGATATTCGGCAAGGTCACTCGCCAGAAGGTCTGTAACCCGCTGGCCCCCAATGTAACGGCTGCTTCTTCGTCGTCGCGACCTTGCGCCTGCATTAACGGAATGAGTTCGCGGGCTACAAAGGGAAAAGTGATGAACAGACTGACGAGGATGATGCCTGGCAACGCGAAAATAATTTTCACATTCCACGCCATCAGCCACGGGCCTAACCAACCGTAAATGCCGTACACCAAGATAAACATCACCCCCACAATCACCGGGCTGATCGAGAAAGGCAGATCAATAAGGGTGGTGAGCAGACTTTTGCCCGGGAAATCGAACTTGGCAATGGCCCAAGCGGCGCAAATTCCAAAGATCAGATTCATCGGAATGCACAGCAGCGCGACAATGAGGGTTAACTGAATCGCGTGGAGGGCATCGGGTTCGTTCAGCGCTTCCCAGTAGGCCATCACGCCCCAACTCAACGCTTCGTAAAACACGCCCACCAGCGGTACGCCCAAAAATAGCGCTAAAAAGCTAAATGCAATGGCCATCGTTCCGTATTGAAGCCACCAGGGGTCTTGCAGTACGCGATGATTTGACGGCGGATGACGGGATGACATTAGCGACCTCCTCGCCGAACCATCCACCATTGCAGCATGTTGATGAGCAGCAATAAAACGAATGAAATCAGTAACATAAACATAGCAAGGGCAGTCGCGCCGGGATAATTATTCTGTTCGAGCTGGCTCATAATGAGTAACGGGACAATCTCGGACACCATCGGCATGTTGCCCGCAATAAAAATCACTGAGCCGTACTCCCCCACGGCCCGCGCAAAAGCTAAGGCGGTACCGGTCAATAAGGCGGGGTAAATCGTTGGAAGAATGACGTAAAGCAGGGTTTGGAATCGGGTCGCGCCAAGGGTGGCTGCCGCTTCTTCAAATTCGGGTTCGAGTTCGGCCAACACGGGTTCCACGGTGCGGACGACAAAGGGCAACCCGACAAAGGTCAAGGCCACAATAATTCCCCAAGGGGTGTACGCGATTTGAACGCCAAACGGCTCAAACCACTGGCCTAACCAACCATTGGGTGCGTACAGCGTCGCGAGGGTGATGCCCGCAACCGCCGTCGGTAACGCAAAGGGAAGATCTACAAACGCATCGACGATCTGACGGCCTCGAAATGGATAACGAACCAGTACCCACGCCACCATCAGTCCAAAAAACGCATTGAGCATCGCCGCCAGTAACGCGCTCCCAAACGAAACGCGGAACGCTGAGACGGTTTGCGGCATCGTGGCAATCGCAATGAGCTGTTCCAAACTGAGCTCGGCGGTGCGAATAAACACCGTCACGATGGGCAGCAGCACCAGTAACGATAGATACGCCAATGTTAAACCGAGCGTCAGCCGTAAGCCCGGTAGGACGGCCGCCCGACGTACGGGAATTCGTCCCTGTTCATTGGGCACGGGAAGCGAAATCACCGTCATTGAGGTTGATAGATTTGGTCAAAGGTGCCGCCATCTACGAAATGCGTTTGCATGGCGTTGCGCCAACTGCCAAAGACTTCATCGACGGTGATCGTGTTGACGGGGGGAAAACGGTCGGCAAATTCGGCGGCAATTTCAGGGTTTTGGGGCCGTAGAAAGTTCTCCGCCGCCACGCGTTGACCTGCATCTGACCACAAAAATTCGAGGTACGCCGTCGCGAGTTCACGACTGTTTTGGCGATCGACGACCCGATCTACCACCGTCACTGGGGGTTCAGCCAATACCGACACGCTCGGATACACCACTTCAAAGCCGCCTCGCCCAAATTCCCGCGCAATCAGTTCGGCTTCATTCTCAAAAGTGATGAGCACATCGCCAATGCGGCGTTGCATAAAAGTCGTGGTGGCGGCGCGTCCACCGGGATCAAACACGGGGGTACGACGGAGTAAATTCGCCATGAAGGCTCGAATTTTCTCGTCATCGCCTTCAAACGCTTTTTCGGCATAGGCCCAAGCGGAAAGATAGGTGTAACGGCCATTCCCCGTGATTTTGGGGTGTGGAATCACGACTTGTACGCCGTCCTGCAATAAATCGGGCCAGTCGCGAATGTTTTTGGGATTCCCCTGCCGCACGATGAACACGGAGAGCGAGGTGAACGGAATACTGTTATTGGGCAGGCGTTCGGCCCAATTTTCGGGAACTAGGCCCCGGTCTTCGAGGGTATGAATGTCGATGGGCTGGTTCATGGTAATGACGTCGGCCTCCAGACCATCGGCGACCGCCCGCGCTTGACGACTCGATCCGCCGTGGGATTGGCGTAAATCCAGTTGTTGCCCGGTGGCTTCGCGCCAATGCTGAGCGAATACGGGGTTGTAGTCGCGGTAGAAGTCGCGCATCACGTCGTAGGACACATTGAGCAAGCGGGTTTGGGCGACGCCCAACGGACTGATGACCAGGGCCAATAATAGCGGGAGGACGATTTTAGATCGCATCTTGTGCGGTCTCCTTATGGATTTGGTTAACGACTTAGCGGCAAGCGTAACGACGGTTTTTTATTCCGAAAAGAATTGGTTTTTCATTTGGCTATAAAAATCGGTGTCATTAAATGACGATCTAATTGCCATTTAATTGCCGTTTGTCAGGAAAAAGCGACCGTTTATCGGAAAAACCCTTGCTGTCGTTAAGGAGCGTCGCACAATTTCCGTCATCTTTAGGTGGAGGTTTCCATGAAAACAGCAGCAAAAAGGTCTTTGACCCAAAGGGGGTTTACGTTGCCCGAACTAGTGGTGACGGTGGCGTTAGCGGGGATTGTCGCCGCGACGGCCGTCCCCTCATTTCAAGAACTTATCCGCGAAAACCGCCTGAGTGGCCAAGTCAACGATTTTGTCGCCGTGCATAATTTTGCCCGTTCCGAAGCGATCCGACGGGGCCAAGTGGTTTCGTTGTGTGCGAGCAGTGATGGGGCGAGCTGTGCGGCAACTGGGGGATTTGAACAGGGCTGGATTACGTTTAACGAAATTGGAGTACGAGACTGCGCGGTCGGCGATGGGGAAGAGGTGATGCGCGTACGAACGGCATTAGAACCCGTCGTTGGGGGGGCATCTCAACAAACCGTTACTTCCACAAGACCGAGCGCCGTGCGGTGTTTCAGCTATCAGCCCAACGGATTGGCTATGGGCGGTGGGGTGGGGTTGCAAAACGGAACTTATCGCTTTTGCGACGAACGTCAGGGCGAACGAAACTCTGCAAAGCATGTGGTTTTTAGCAATACGGGGCGAATGCAAGTGGTTCGTGCGGGAGGGTGTCAATGAAATCGCTACGGGAATTTAAGGTAAATCAAGGATTTACGCTCCTTGAAGTACTGATTGCGGTGATGGTGTTGTCTATTGGGCTACTGGGGCTCGCCAATTTGCAAAGTGTGGGCGTGCGCGTGGGCCATGATTCTGAGCTGCGTACGCGGGCGGCTTTTTTGGCCTATGAGGTGTTGGACATCATCCGTGCTAACAGCGATGGCGTCTCAGGTCGCGTCAATAATCCCAACTCATTTCGCCTAGCTTTTGGGGCAACGAGTTCCACCGCACAAGCTGCACCTTGGTTACAGCCCTGGCTAAACCGCATTCCCCAAGAGTTGCCCAACGGTCAAGCGGGCATTGAAGTGAACGGTAATCAAATCGTCGTCACCCTTAGTTGGCGTGAACGGGGCGGCAACAACGCAGAAGTCGAAATTCAACGGTTTGTGATGGCAACGCAGGTGCGCACATGAACACATTTAATGTGCAACAGGGCATGACCTTGCCCGAAATTTTAGTGGCGCTCGTCATCAGTTTGGTACTGAGTTTGGGGGCGTTCGAGATTTACCGTACCAGTCGCCAAACCTATGCCCTTCAAGAGGACGCCGCGTTCATCCAAGAAAATGGGCGCTATATCTTCAGCTTTTTGACCGATGACATCCGTTTAGCGGGGGTGATTGGGTGTATGCAGATGCGCCGCACCTGGAGTGAATCGGGGAGTTTCGTTCATGCCATTGATCCAGCGCTCGATCAGTTGAGGCCGACTGACATTCGTACGCCTTTGCAAAATGTCTGGGATTTTCGCATTGGGTTACGGGGTTACGACGGCAATACGGGAGTGGTGCCCAATGAGTATCAAATTGCGGCGGCCAATCGACGCATCCTGAACTCAGATGCCATCGTGGTTAAGGTGGCGCGGGGGCCGGGTGGGTCGATGAATACTCTCCCGGTCGGCAATGTATTGACCGTTCAACCCTTGGGCGAGCCATTTGGTAACTTGCTGACGGGCAGTGGCAATACCCGTACCGCGATTTTGAGCGACTGTCGGCGTGCGGTTGTCTTTGGGGTAAATGGCTACAATACGGGTAGTAATCAAATTACCGCTGGGCAAACGATTAGTGTGACGTTCCCTCCGAACGAGGGCGCAACAATTTATCCCGTAGAAAGCATCATTTATCTGGCGAGCATCACGCCTGAAGGGTTACCAGCGCTTGCCTATCGGCGGAATGTCGCTCCTCCCAACTACGGCAATATCGAAACGCTGTTTATTGGGGTGGAGAATTTGCAGTTTCAGTATGCGTTGGCGGGCCAGAATAATTTCCAAGATGCCAGCCTGATTGCAGAAAACCAGTGGGATCAGGTGATTGCAGTGCGTGTGGGCATGATTATGCGTTCGGAAAACCGCCATCCCGCCGAAGCACAAGACATCTCCAATCGCCCCTTTATGGGTCAGACCGTTGCGGACTTTTTGCCCGATTCGGATTCGGAATTTTTTCGCCGCACCTATGAAACCGTAGTGCGGTTGCGCAATTACCGCCCCATTAACTAACGAGGGATCCTCCATGAAAACTCAAACATCACAACAGGGCGCGATTCTGATTATTTGTCTGCTGTTCATGCTGATTATGACGGTGTTGGGCACCAGCTCCATGCAGCGCCTCACCCTCGGCGAACGGATGACGGCGAATTTGTGGGATGTCAACCTCGCCTTGCAATCGGCAGAAGCTGCGTTACGGGCGGGTGAACAGCTCATCGTAAATGGATGGGGCAACTCAACGCCTACTAACGAACAGTGGAATGACGCGGCTATCACCGGACTGAGCAGCACGCGCTTTGGCCATAACGAGTTTCCGCACATGTCTGAACAAAGTCAGGATTTTTGGGATGCCGTGCAAGAAGGGTTGCAGGTTGATGTGCCCAATAACACGGACACGAATCCCGTTCATGTCATCCACTATGTCACATTGGTTCCGCAGAGCTTGGCGCGTAACCAAAACTCCCCCATCGACTTTTTCTATCTCGTGACGGCGCAATCCCCAGGGCGCAGCGATGTGACGCAAGTGGTTTTACAAAAAATGGTGCAGAAACAAGGACGAGTGTCCTTCCAGTAGCGGTTTTCTCGCTTTTCTTTTTCCCACTTTTCTTTCATTTCGCCCGGCAAATCTGTCGGGTACTGCTAGGAGTCTGCGTTATGAATCGTCAGTCTTGGCCAGATCGCCGCAATTGGCGGGCATTTGGTCTCTCAATTTTCGGGGCTTGTTTGGTGGGGAATGCATCCTTGACCCAGGCCCAAACTCTCAACATCGCCCAAGAGCCATTATTCATCGGGGAGAACCATCCGCCTTTGAATCTAATCGTGATGGGGCGCGACCACACGCTTTACTACGAAGCCTACAACGATGCTTCGGATCTCAACGACGATGGCATCTTGGATCTGAAGTACAAGCCCGATGAAATCAATTACTACGGCTACTTTGATTCATTTAAGTGCTATAGCCACAACGGCGAGCGTTTTTCCCCCATCGGGCAGACGGCGAACAAAAAATGTTCTGGATCGTGGAGCGGGGATTTTTTGAATTACCTGACAATGTCGCGGATGGATGCGATGCGGAAAGTGCTGTACGGCGGCTCCCGTTACATCGACACCCCGACCTTAACCGTGCTCGAACGCAGTCATGTGCCGCAAGATGCCCACAGTTGGGGTAAGGAATACACGAGTGTGCGGGTTGACGGTTACGACATCAGCCAATATTCCCCGATGAGTCTTCCTGTGCCGGGGACACGCCATTTATTTGGCAGTGTCACCATGTTGCGCGATAAGACCAATACTGCGAATTACAACAATCCTCCGCTACTGCGCGTGATAAATGATCGAAATCTACGCATTTGGGAATGGGCCACAACCGAACGTCCGGTATTACGCAATTTGTCCACTATAGCGGCGGGTACTCAGAAACCGCTCAATGTGACGGGCAGTGGATCGCGCCAACCCGATTTGGATCGCGCTATTTACGATTGGGCGATTGAAGATTTTCAGTTTGGGAATGGAACAATGGATGCGGTGAACTGCAAAACTTCAAACTGCAATCCTTTTAAACCCGCTGATCTCGCGGTTAACCACAACTACATTGCTGTGATTCGCGGCGAGGTGTTGATTGCTGACTCTATAGCACTCACAGGACTTTCGATTGATGGAGGAGATTCGATATCGCTGCGTCTCAGCAGAAAGCCCGTCGATTCTGCTACAGCTAATCCTGAAGATACTCAAGTGTTGCGCTCTGATGCCCCCAAAGCATTTTGGTATGGCAACCATAGTTTTGCTGGGAGCAACAATTTGACCCTGTGCGGCGGGACTACAGCGACTCAAACTGCCCAGCGCAAACAATGGCATGAAGAGCAATTTACCGAGGCGGGCTGGTATGCGTTTGAGATTTTCTTAAACAACGATACGGGTAATAATCAGGATGGTTATCAATTATGTGTGCGGCAGGGAGGGGAGACGACTTTTAGACCAGTCAGCATCGCAAATGGGAATGGTCGCAATATCTCCATTGAAACTTTCCGTTCTGAGAGGCCACGTCCTGCTTCGACTTTAGTGGATTATGTTGTGCGTGTTGAGGTATGTAAGGAAGGAATGCTAGAAACTAACTGTAAGTCCTATGGCGAAGCGCCCAATTTTTCTTACAAACCGACAGGAATTCTCCATCAGTTCGGCGAGAACGACAGCATGTACTTTGGGTTACTTTCGGGTTCTTACGCTAAAAATACCGCAGGCGGTGTGTTACGCCGGCGTATTGGCTCGTTTACCGAAGAAGTCAATCCCAATACAGGGGTGTTTACCAGCATCAATGGCATTGTGGGCACGATTGATCGTTTTAGGACGATTGGGTTTGGAAATAACCATGAATATGGCAATTTTGAGAACGCAGGTAAATGCGGTTGGATTGCAACGCGCCCCCTAAATCCTGCTGGTGGGGAATGTGTGATG
>CAZTIH010000039.1:0-19346 GCA_964613675.1 uncultured Candidatus Competibacteraceae bacterium | reverse complement strand
AGATCTAACGAGTAAATCGTGGCACTCGACAGCACATCGGGCACCTGTCCATCGACGATCATGCGGGCTAACCCTTCAGCAATCGCCGTTTTGCCCACCCCCGCCTCGCCGACAAATAACGGATTATTTTTCCGTCGCCGACACAGGATTTGAATGGTTCGTTCCACTTCATAACGCCGCCCAATCAGCGGGTCGATGCGGCCCTGACGCGCTAACTCATTGAGATTGGTCGCAAAACTTTCCAAGGGACGGTGACCGTTACCTTCGTTTGAGCTCTCTTCGTCGTTGTTTTGGGCGGACATATCGTTTTCATCCGAAACTTTGGAAATACCGTGGGAGATGTAATTCACGACATCGAGACGATTGATGTCCTGCTGCTTCAGAAGATAAACCGCGTGCGACTCTTGTTCGCCAAAAATCGCCACGAGCACATTCGCCCCGGTGACTTCCCGATTCCCCGACGACTGCACATGCAACACCGCCCGTTGCAACACCCGTTGAAAGCCCAAAGTCGGTTGGGTTTCGCGGGCATCATCGGTGGAGAGAATCGGCGTGCTGTCTTTAATAAAACTTTGCAGATCGCGTCTCAGACGATCCAGATTCGCACCACAGGCTTTTAAGACTTCTTGGGCGGCGGGGTTGTCGAGCAACGCCAATAGCAGATGCTCAACGGTCATAAATTCGTGACGCCGTTCGCGGGCCTCACGAAAGGCGAGATTGATGGAGTACTCCAATTCCTTACTCAACATGGGAAAGCCTCGGTTAGGTTCGATCCGCGCTTAATCGGTAAGCGTGCGGAATTATGCTTCTTCCATCGTGCACAGGAGCGGATGCTGGTGTTCACGGGAAAACTCATTGACTTGGGACACTTTAGTTTCGGCGATTTCATACGTGTAAACGCCACAAACACCTTTACCACGGGTGTGCACATGCAACATCACCTGTGTCGCTTTCTCACGAGACAGGTTAAAGAACTGTTCAAGCACCCGCACGACGAACTCCATCGGGGTGTAATCGTCGTTAAGCAAAATAACTTTGTACATGCGTGGCCGTTTGAGCTGCGGACGGGCTTTTTCAGTTACCGAATCCGGAGCGTCGGCCCCGTTGGGGAGGGGTTGATTATCGCGGGAGGGGGGGGTCGGTCGCTGGGACATCGCTTATCCGAAGGCTCAAAAGGAGTGAGTTAATGGGGAAAACTGGTGGCTTGGATGTATACGCTAAAGCCAAAGTTTCTATCAACACAGCCAGTTTTTACGGTTTTGTGAAGGTTTTGCGACGCTATTTCCCCCACCATTCAGCGCATTTTTTATAAGAATTCCAACCAAATGAAGTGCTTAAAATCTCTCTTAAACGATTATTTTCTCGGTATTTAGGGCCTAAATTTACAAATCTCGACGCTCAATTCCCTTCACCATTGCGTTAACAATTTTACAGCCCGCTGATGGGGTAAGGCTCTACAAAAATTGTACAAGATCCAACAATCGACGTTGGTTTATCTGAAACCGTACATAAAGTCGAAACGCAACCGCAAAGAGGTCCCTTGGGACGCCCGCAGTTGCGTTGATTAACCCTTTAAGTCTCCATCGAAATCTCGACCGCTTTTGCCCAAGGCACCCGTAACCAGGCAAGCGGGATGGGTTGCCAAAACCCCGGCCACGGTCGGCAACGGCGTCGTGCAATGGGCCACCCCTCCGCAAATAAAGTGAAGTGACTGCCCTGCGCATGACGGTAGCGAAACGCCCCCAATGCCGCACAAGGCCCAGGTTCGGCTAACCGTTGGGGGTACGCCAGTTCCGTCATCAACAACGGAATCTCCCGCGTCGGCAAGGGTAAATCGCCCCGCAAACTCGCCACTAACCGGTGCGCCACCCGTTCGCCTTCCTGAATCGCCACCGCTACCGAACGCGGGGGCCGTAACACGTCTCCCGCCGCAAAAATCCACGGGTCGTGGCTGCGACCGTATTGATCCACCGCAATCGCCCCACTTTGCATCATGAGGTGGTGGTGCAACGGCAAATGAGGGACATACCCCGTGGTGTCGAGCAGTAGGGTGTGGGGGGGAACCTGTCGCAACATCGGGATACCCGCCATGCGCAACGCCCATCGCTGGAACGGGGGCAGTCCACCGGTGCGATCCGCGAGGTCGGTCGGCAGAATTCCGCGAATCGGCAGACGATAACCACGTAGATTCCAGACGGTCGGCATTAACAGTTCCCCCATGCTGTGAACGGCGAGCGCTGGGCCTAACGAGGGCTGTTGTAACACCTGTCCTAGCGGCGTGACCGATAGGTGAGGCGTCGTTCGCTGCCAAGCGCTCCCCGTGGCCATCAACAGGCGTTTCGCGTGGAGCGTGGTGGTGGTCTGTGCACTGCGCACCACGATTTGAGGCCCGGGCGCGATTTGCAACACCGTCGCCTGTAACCACACGTGACACCCGTCGAGGTGGGTTAATCGTCGATGTAACCGCTGTCGCAGGGCGGGCAAATAACGCAACCACCCGCCTAAATGGGCGGCTTGTTCGATCAACAGGACATCCGTGACGCCGCAATTTCGCAAGGTGGTCGCGGCGGCTAACCCCGCTGGCCCTCCCCCCACCACAATGACCTGCCATTGGGTGTTCACCGACTACGAACCCATCGCCCCGATGAGCTTTTGCCGCAAGGTAGTCGCGTTTCCACCCAGGATAAACCCGTGCAAATGCCCCTGTTCATCCCGCCATTCCCCATGTAACCCCCCCGTGCTTTCCAGCCAATGCCAGTCTCCTCGGCCCGTCGGCGGCGCTACGACTAACGGTAACGCGGGGGTTTTAATCACAATCGGTAGGGGAGGGTAACGAATGGGGGTAGGTTGACCGCAAATCGTGGCGGCCATCGCCTTCGCGGCGTGCAGAATCGGTGCAATGTACGGCAACCATTGCCCGTCAATACGCGCACAGTCTCCGAGTGCGTAAATCTGCGGATCCGAGGTTCGGCCCCATGCGTCCGTAACAATCGCCGGATCCGTGGTTAACCCTGCGGCGTGGGCTAAATCGCTTTGGGGGGATAGCCCTTGGGCGGACAGCACGACATGAGCGGTCAATGTTTCGCCTTGGCTTAGGGTGACGTATTGGGTGTTCCACGAACGCCATTCGAGCTGCGTTGCCGTAGCGCCAAAGTAAAAGCGTACCCCCCGTTGCACCAGGGCGTCCCGTAACGCCTGACCCGCCTTCGGGGGTAACAAGCGCTGTAAGGGGTAGTCGTCCGGCGAGACCATCGCAACCCGATGACCGACCTCAATGAGATCATTCGCAAATTCACACCCCACCAGGCCCGATCCCAAAATCACGACATCGGCGGTCGCACCTGCCGCCGCTAGGGCATGACGAAATTGTAGGTAACTCGCGAGGTCGTTGACCCGGTGGATCAGCGAAAACGAATCTTTGGGCACCGCCGTCTGTACGGGAGATGCGCCCGTTGCCAGCACTAAAATGTCGTAGTCGAAAGGCCCAAGGGAGGTGACGAGCTGTTGTCGAGGGCGATCAATCGCGATGGCGCGGGTACGCGGGAATGCGGTGCACTTGAGGGACTCGATCAACGTTTCTAGGGGTTGGGTGATGAGCTGGGGAGGGGATTTTTGCTGGGTAAACGCATTGGAAAGCAGGGGTTTTGCGTAAAAATCACCGCTGTCAGCGGTCACGAGGGCTAGTTCAAGGGAGGCGTTGCCTTTACGCAGCGCCCGTAACACGCTCACCCCCGCTTGGCCACTCCCAATCACCAGAATTTTCATAGTCACCTTTGTATTAATCTAACGCGCTTTTTGCGAGGGCCAATCATGGCATTAGTTGGCGTCATCATGGGTTCCCAGTCCGATTGGGAGACCCTAAAACACAGTGTGGCGATTCTCGAACAACTGGGCGTCCCCTACGAGACGCGGGTCGTTTCCGCCCACCGTACCCCAGATTTGCTGTTCACCTACGCGGAACAGGCCATTGAACGGGGATTAAAAGCCATTATCGCCGGGGCAGGCGGCGCGGCTCACTTACCGGGCATGGTGGCCGCGAAAACGACCATTCCCGTGTTAGGGGTGCCCGTGCCCTCGAAGCACTTGCAGGGGATGGATTCACTGTTGTCAATCGTGCAAATGCCGGCGGGCATTCCAGTGGGGACTTTTGCCATTGGGGACGCGGGGGCGAAAAACGCGGCGTTATTTGTCGGTGCCATCCTCGCCCTAGAAAATCCCGCGATTCGCGAACGGTTAAAGGCGTTCCGCGAAACCCAAACGGCTCATGTCCTCGCCGGCGCGCTCCCGCCGCTCTCTGTATGAAGATCGGCATTATTGGGGGAGGACAGTTAGCACGCATGATGATGTTGGCGGGCTACTCGTTGGGCTGTGAATTTCGCGTTCTCGATCCCAATGCGGACGCTTGTGCCGGCCAAATTGGACATCAACTCATCGCGGCGTACGACGATGCGGAGGCCCAGCAACAGTTGGCTGATTGGGCAGACGTCATCACGTTTGATTTTGAGAATGTACCTGAGGGGGCGTTAAGTGGGTTCACAATCCCGGTGTACCCGTCCCCTCAAGCCCTGGCCGTCGCGCAGGATCGCCTTCACGAGAAGACGCGCTTTTGTCATCTCAACCTCCCGACCCCGCTATTTTTTCCGGTGGAATCTTGGGTATCGCTCTTAGTTGCGGTGGCGCAAACGGGGTATCCCGCGATTCTCAAAACGCGCACCTTGGGGTACGACGGCAAAGGGCAACGCTTTTTACGTTCGCCGCAAGATTTGTATCCCGCATGGCGCAGTCTGAGCGGTCAGCCATTGATTTTAGAAGAATTTATTCGATTTGAACGGGAAGTCTCTTGTATTGCGGTACGGGGACGAACGGGAGAAACCGCCTTTTATCCATTGACCGAAAATCACCATCACCACGGAATTTTGCGTTACAGCCTCGCGCCCTTTGACGCGCCGAATCTCACGGACCAGGCGCACCGTCATCTCCAACGGTTGCTTGACACCTTGGATTACGTGGGGGTGTTAACGGTGGAATTTTTTGTGCGAGACGGCCAACTCATCGCCAACGAGATGGCGCCCCGCGTTCACAATTCGGGGCATTGGACTATTGAAGGTGCCGAAACCAGCCAGTTTGAGAATCATCTCCGCGCTATCTGTGGACTTCCCTTAGGAAAAACGACGCCAAAAGGGTTTAGCGCGATGGTGAACTGTCTGGGAACGATGCCCGCGAAGTCGGAAATTTTGGCGTTGCCTCACAGCCATGTTCACGACTACGGCAAAGCGGCGCGGGAAGGTCGCAAAGTAGGGCATGTCACATTAAATGCGCCGTCGCGGGCGGAGCTTCAGTCGGCGTTTGAGACGCTTCAACACATGTTACCGATAGAGGGTTAAGGGGGCAGGAGGCGTCTCTTCGATGCGATTGCGCTGCACCCTCATGCTACCCCCGCGCCTTCACGCCATCCCCCAGACCTCATTTCGGCATTTGCCCAGGGAACGGCGTCGAGAATGCCTATTTAGTCAAGGGCGGTTTCTTAGCTATGATGCGCGGCGCTTTGATGGGGTTAGCGACAAAATCGCCTTTCTCCCCTTCATCCAATGCAGTCAGACCCACCTTACCAACGAGGAGTAAACGAATGGCGCATAACATCAAATATCCGGAAACCGGCCAAAAAGTGACCATCGTCGATAACAAAATCCACGTTACCGATGAACCCATCATTGGCTATGTGGAGGGCGATGGGATTGGCCCTGACATTACGCGGGCCTGTTTGCGAGTGTGGGACGCCGCAGTTGCAAAGGCCTATGGCGGCAAACGCAAAATTCATTGGTGCGAACTTTTTATGGGCGAAAAGGCGGCCAGTCTCTACGACGGCAACTATTTCCCTAACGAAACCCTTGAAGCGCTCAAAGACTTAGTGATTTCCATCAAAGGGCCGTTGACCACCCCGGTCGGTGGGGGTTTCCGCTCCTTAAACGTCGCTTTACGGCAGGAACTCGATCTCTACGCCTGTGTGCGACCCGTGCGTTACTACGATGGCGTCCCATCTCCCTTGCGTCGTCCCCAGGACGTCGATGTGATTATTTTTCGCGAGAACACGGAAGACGTCTATTCGGGCATCGAATTTCAAGCGGGCACCGAGCAAAACAAAAAGCTCGCCGAACTTTTACGCAATGAGTTTGGGGCAAAATTTTTCCCCGATGCGGGCCTAGGCATTAAACCGATCAGCGCTCATGGCACCAAACGCCTGGTTCGCAAGGCCATCCAGTACGCCATCGACCACAACCGCGAAAGCGTGACCTTGGTTCACAAGGGCAACATCATGAAGTACACGGAGGGAGCTTTCCGCAATTGGGGGTATGAAATCGCGAAAGAGGAATTTAGCGACTTCATCGTGACCGAGGACGAGTTGTATTCGACCTACGGCGGTAAGCGTCCCGAAGGAAAAGTCATCATCAAGGATCGCATCGCCGACATTATTTTCCAGCTCCTGATGTTGCGTCCCGAAGAGTTCGACGTGCTCGCCACCATGAATCTCAACGGCGATTACTTAAGCGATGCAGCGGCGGCGGAAGTGGGCGGCGTTGGGATTGCGCCCGGGGCCAATATTGCCGATCACGTGGCGGTCTTCGAGGCCACCCACGGGACCGCGCCTAAGTATGCCAATCAAGATAAGGTCAACCCTTCGTCCTTGCTGCTGTCAGGGGTGATGATGTTGGAGTACATGGGCTGGAAAGAGGCCGCCGATCTCATTAACGGGGCGTTCCCGCAGGTGATTGCCGACAAAACCGTGACTTATGACTTTGCCCGTCAGATGGAGGGGTCCGTCGAACTCAAAACGAGTGAGTTTGGGGATGCGCTCATCGCCAAAATCACCCATGCCCCCGAAGATTTAGCCAAAGTCGAAGAAACGCGGCGGCGGTTACAAGAGAAACAACGGGCGGAACGGGAAGCAGCGCGGGTCGCCGATCCGGTCCAGGCCATGAAGGATTCGGGGAAACTGCCGGTGACGGCGGCGGATGTGATGACGGTTCCCAAAGGCACGGTGGAAGCGGGCGCGACGGTCGATCAGGTCATGCACAACATGCGCGAGTTAGGGATTTCGTCCGTTTTAGTGAAACCGAGCGAGGATGGGGAGTGGGGGATTATGACGCAACGCGACATCGTGAAGAAAATCATCAATGCCAACAAATCCTCGGCGATGACGAAGGTCGGTGAAATCGCAACCAAACCTTTGGTGTGGGTAACCCAAGACGCCACCTTGACCCAAATTGCCGCAATTTTGATGGAGCAAAACATCCGTCGCGTCGTAGTGAAAGATAGCAATGGCGAACCGGTAGGACTGGTTTCGGATAACGCCCTCTTCCGTGCGGTCGAGGAATTTGGTTGGGGCCCTGAAGGCTAAATCTGCCCTAGCGCAAAATTCGGGGGCGTCCTGCGGGGCGGCCCCTTTATTTTATCCCGTAATCTCTCGACCTTCATGACATCCTCCCCGTTCTAAAGAACAAGGCTCGTCGCGCATTTCGGTCACAAATCCCTAAATTTCGGCGCTCTCCACCTGACGCCAGCCTTCAAAAAGTTCGTTTAACCGATCTTTTCCCAGCCCATCGAGGCGCTGCAACTGCTCCGCGTACACGCGATGAGGATCCGCATTCCGATTAGGTGGCCGTCCCATATCTTCGTCGCGAATTAAATGCAGAACGGGCAGCGGCGAACGTTGCAGATAGTTGACTAACGCATCCGAAGGCGTGTGTGGAAAACGATATTCGGGATGAAAAATCTGCATCTGCGCTACGCCCACTAATCCCAGTTCCTCAATGACAATCTGGCCCCGCGACAGAACATCGCGAAACTCCCGATACCGATTAAATCCCCCCGCCACCGTGAATAAAATCGACGACACCCGCGTGTTATCCACACAAACCAAGTGACAAAACTCGTCGCTCAACGCTTCGGCAAACCCTTCGAGGTCGTGGGTTTCAATGGCGGAAAACCGCAGGGCCTGGCGACGGGGCGGCGGAATGTACAGCGACGACATGCTCTGATTGAACACCATCGCTTCAATCCAACGACGGGTGGGTAAATTGGCGCGGTGTTCGGTTAAATCGTTCATCAAAATAGGGTCTCCTGAGTCATCAAAAATAGAGTTCAATTTCAATCCCTGAGGGACATCACGGCGGGAGCAAGGCTTCCAAACGCCTGACGCAAGGTGTCCACGGACGCATTGGGCGCATGGGGCAACTCGCTGAGACAACGCCGCCAATGGCGTGCCCCCGGTTGCCCCTGAAATAACCCCATCCAATGGCGCGTCATAGCCGAGAGCGGAACCCCCTGAGCCTGTTGGTGCGCAGCGTAGGTCAAAAGCCTTTCGGCAATGGTAAAACGGGACGGAATCGCCGAGGAAATATTCCACAATTTTTCGTCCGCCAACGCCAATAAGTAAGGATTTTGATAGGCCGCCCGCCCTATCATGACGCCATCCACCTGTAACAAATGTTGTTGTACCGCTTCCAAGGTAGTCACACCACCGTTAATCGTAATGCAAAAATGGGGAAAATCCCGTTTTAGGCGGTAAACTCGCTCGTAATCGAGGGGCGGAATTTCGCGATTTTCCTTAGGGCTTAACCCAGATAACCACGCTTTACGGGCATGAACCACGAGTTTCCGACACCCTACGCGATCCAACGCCTGGACAAAGGTCGCGAGAAATTCGTAATCGTCTTGATAATCAATGCCCAGGCGCGTTTTCACCGAAATGGGTTTGGCAACCGCCTGTTGCATCGCATCGACCCCCGCCGCGACTCGTTGGGGGTGCGCCATCAAACAGGCCCCAAACTGCCCAGCCTGAACCCGATCTGAGGGGCAACCGACATTCAGATTAATTTCGTCATAGCCCCACTCATCGGCGATTTTGGCGGCTTTAGCCAGAAGCGTCGGGTCACTGCCCCCTAGTTGCAGCACCAACGGCGGTTCGCTCTCATGGAACGCGAGCAGGCGTTGGCGGTCGCCGCGAATCACCGCTTCAGCGTGGTACATCTCGGTGTACAACACGCAGCAACGGCTTAACTGTCGCAGAAAATAGCGACAATGGCGGTCGGTTAAATCCATCATCGGCGCAATTGAAAGCAATGGCGCGTTTAACAAAGTTGATTTTGGGAGTTCCACAATGCGCTTAATGTTTTGGTCAATTCTGTGCTTTTGCCCGCTCGTGTGGGGACAAGGCCTTCTCGAACACTATATCCGCAAACCCGAACCGGTGTACCGCTGGGAACGTTATGCACGCGATCGCAATAATTTTTCCCAAGTCCATTATCTCCACCTCATCTCCCAAACCTGGCGCTCGGCTCAGGAGGTCGATTACCCGATTTGGGAACACGAATTGAAAGTGACGGTGCCCGAGTTCAATTTTTGTCGCTTCATCAACAACCGTCATCGTACTGCGTTGCTGGTGATTAGTGGGGGCAACCGTCGCACGCCGTTGAGTACCCAAAATGAGTCCTATATCGAGGCGCTGGCCGTCAGTCTTTGCATGGTGGTTGCGGAACTCAAACAGGTCCCCAATCAACCGCTGAACTTCGCCGACGAGTTCAATCGTCCCCGCAGCGAAGATGAAATTTTAGCCTACAGCTTGGATCAGTTCCTCAAAACCAACGATCCCGAATGGCCCGTCCATTTCGCCATGACGAAATCGGCGGTGAAAGCGATGGATGCTCTACAGGAATTTTCTCAACAACATCTCGACGTCAATTTGGAGGATTTCGTGGTGCTGGGCGGCTCAAAGCGAGGGTGGACGACTTGGTTGACTGCTGCGGTCGATGCGCGGGTGCGTGCGATTTTGCCGGTCTCTATAGACATGCTGAATTTGGCCGAACAATTTCGTCACCACTGGGAAACCTACGGGTTTTACGCCCCCGCCGTCAGTGAATACGAAGAATTTGATCTCCCCTGCCGTGTGGACACCCCCCGTGGACGGCTGCTGCTCGACGCCATCGACCCCTTTGCTTACCGCGAACGCTTTGACACCCTCCCGAAATTCATTATCAATTCGGCGGGAGATCAATTTTTTGTCAGTGATTCGTCGCGGTTTTACTACGACGACTTACCCGGCCCCAATTGGCTGCGCTACACCGTCAACACCGATCACGCGCAAGGGGAAACCGATCAAGTCGTTGAATTGTTACTGTCGGCGCGGTCGTGGATTTTGGACATCGTGCGGGATCGTCAACCTCCCCAATTCACCTGGCGCATTGAGCCGCCCAACCGCATCGTCGTCGAGACACAAGAGCGCCCTGAACGGGTGAAGTTGTGGCAAGCGACCCACCCAGAGGCACGGGATTTTCGGCTAGAAACGCTGGGACCGGCGTGGACAAGCACTAACCTATTCTCGGTGGGAAATGGCGTTTATGTGGCGGAAGTGGCGACGCCCCCGAGGGGATTCACGGCCTTTTTGGTCGAACTGGAGTACGAAGCCGACCGCATTACAAATGCCAATTCACGGTACTCGACGGGCGTCCATATCGTGCCGGATCAGTTGCCTTTCGCGAACTTGGCGTGTCGCCCCCCCACCGAGCGCAACGACCTATGGTGGAACCCCCAAATGGGTGGCCAAGCCGTTCAGATCGTGCGTCAGAATGAAGATTTTGCGGGCGCGTTTTACCTATATGACGCTTCGGGTCAACCTTTCTGGGTCAATTTCTCGAATTCCTCAGCAACACAGATCGCGCTAAACCAGTTCACAGGCCCGCGTTTCGGGGGGCCTTGGAATGAGAATTTGGTCCGTTCGACGTCGGTAGGCACGGGGACTTGGCGTTGGTTGTCGCCGACGCTCGCCCAGTTTTCTTACACCCTTCACGGCCAACCCAACCAATTTCACTTAGTCCCTTTCCAACGACGGCCCGCCGATGCGCTGGGTGGACTGTGGTTTGATCCCCAACAATCGGGTCAGGGCGTCCAGTTGTTGCACGAAAATCAACAGCTTTCGGGGGCGTGGTATGTGTACGACGAGACGGGGACCGCGACTTGGTACACCTTTGCCGGGTCGATTCACCAACAGCGCATGACGACCCCATTGTTGCGCTTCACGGGGCCACCCTTGGGGGAACGATGGAGAGAGAATCGGTTACAGGGAACGCCCGTAGGATCAGTGACTTTAGATTGGCGCGACCCCACGGCGATTACTTGGCAACATCAGGTCGAGGATGTGCGCGGAACCCTGAATTTGGTGCGCTTCAGACCTTGACCTCCTCCCCGCGCCCAGACATCGAAACCGCCGACCCCTATCCAAAGCGTAAGCCGTCCCCCCAAAGCGTTACGGCCGCAAAAACCGTTATGCTGCCCTGCGCAATCTCGGAGAATTGTTCATGCGCAACGGTTTTACCCTTATCGAAATCATGGTGGTTGTGGTCATTTTGGGCATCCTGGCCGCCGTTATCGTGCCCCGTATCATGGATCGCCCCGACGAAGCCCGTGTCATCAAGGCCCAGCAGGATCTGCGTGCCATTGCAAGTGCGCTCAATCTGTATCGCCTAGACAACTTCCGTTATCCCACTACCGATCAGGGACTGGATGCCCTGGTCACTCGGCCTTCCCTCCCCCCAGACCCCCCAAAATGGCGTTCGGGAGGCTATTTGGAGTTTCTTCCCACGGATCCTTGGGGGCGTCCCTACCAATATCTTCACCCTGGTCAGCGCGGCGAATTCGACGTGTATTCACTCGGTGCGGACGGTCTTTTAGGGGGCGAGGGTATCAATCGCGATCTCTTTCATGTTCCCGACCGTTAAATCTGCTCAAAGACGGCATGTCACGGGATTTACGCTCCTAGAACTGCTCGTGGTGTTGACGATCATGGGTATTTTGTTGGGAGGCGCGGTGTTGGGCGGACTCCATCCCCTAGACCGCACCCGTGCGGCCCACGAACAGTTTGCCCGTCATCTCAACGCACAGGCAGATGCAGCGTTGTTGACGCAACACACCTACGGCATCGGGGTTGGTCGCTTGGGCTATCGGGTGTGGCGACGATCAGATGAGGCGTGGATGCCTTTGGGGGAATGGACTTGGAAACAGCCCCCCGAACGGTTTGAAGTCGATCACCAATTGATTTCACTAAATGACTGGCCGTCCCAACCGCAGATGGGGTTATGGGCTGACGGAACCGTCGCCGATTTTTTGCTGGTGTTCGCGAAGGACCAAATTCGCCTGACGCCCGATGGAACCTTTGTCGTGGAAGCACGCCCGTGAAGCAATCCATTTATGGTTTTACCCTGCTCGAAATTTTAGTGGCCCTGGCGGTGCTTGGGCTGGCCATGGGCGCGACCCTTCAACTGGCCAGTGCTTCGGCAATGGGTTTAGCGCAGTTACAGACCCGCAGTTGGGGACAGTGGTTGGCATCAAATACCCTCTACGAAGCGTTACTCTCCGC
This sequence comes from uncultured Candidatus Competibacteraceae bacterium, assembly GCA_964613675.1. Lineage (GTDB taxonomy): Bacteria > Pseudomonadota > Gammaproteobacteria > Competibacterales > Competibacteraceae > DAIUCA01. The sequence continues at coordinate 6,937 of CAZTIH010000039.1, read as the reverse complement.
CGATCCCCCCGAATTGGGCACGACTACCCGTCGAATTTCCTTTGGGGGACGCGCTTGGGCGGTGGAAACCCTTGTGGAATCGGTGACGGATCTATCGGCGGCGAACCTGCGACGAGTGACGGTGAACATTGTGGCGACCGAACCCGAAAACGAGCTTGTAGCGCAGGGCGTGGGACTGTGGGGGGCGCGATGACAAACCTATCTCTCGCGTCACGGGGCTTCACCCTCTTGGAACTCCTCGTCGCCCTCACGATTTTCGCCCTGATGGGCATGGCGTCGTACAGTGGCGTCAACCGTTTGATTGAGACACGACGCATTCTCGAACCCGAATTCCGTCGTCTCAACGAACTCACGCGGGCACAACTCCTGTTGGAACGGGATTTTTTACAATTTTTCGATGCCCCTTGGCGGGATACATTTGGCGATCTCGTCAACCCATTTGAAGCGACGGCGACAGAGTTTCAATTTGTCCGTCATGGCTGGCCCAGCTTGACCAACGAATTCACGGGGGAATTACGACGAATTCGTCTCGTTCATCGAGCGTCCGAATTGTGGCGAGAGGTCGCATTGCTACAGGATCGGGAACCGCCCCAATGGCGTTCGCGGCGGCTGTTAACGGGGGTGACGCGCTTTCAGTTGCGTTACTTAGACGAAGATCATCAATGGCAAACCGAATGGCCGTTGACGGACGCCTCGACATTGCCCCGTGCGGTGGAAATTCGGTGCGAATTAATCGAGGGCGTCGAATTACGGCGTCTCTGGCCCCTCATCCCATACCCCCTTAAGCAAATCCCATGAAACAGCGGGGAATGGCATTACTCGTCGTTTTATTGGCGTTGGTCTTGGCGACCCTGACCGCTACCGAATTAGCGTCGCAATTGAGCGACACCCAGCAATTGACAACGGTCGCGTTACACCAACAACAGGCCCTCATTTACGGGGTGAGCGGCGAATCGTGGGCCATGCAGATTTTGCGCGACAACCATGAACAAAGCGATGTCGATCATAAGGACGAGTCATGGGCCAATTTACCGACGGCTTTTCCCGTGACGGGCGGCGATGTCCAGATGAACTTAACCGATTTACAGAGCCGTTTTAATGTGAACAGCTTGTGGGTGGACGGGCAGGTTGATTCACGACAACTCGCCGCTTTTTTGCGATTATTGACCGCACTAGAACTCCCCGAAACCCTCGCCAATGCCCTACTCGACTGGATGGACGAAGACGATCTCGAACGATTCCCTGGCGGCGCTGAATCGCGGTTTTATCTCCAACAAACGCCGGCGCGCTGGCCCGCCAATCGTCCTTTTGAAACGATGAGTAGCTTGCGAAAGGTGGCGGGGATAACAGACGAAGCCTATCGACGACTTCAACCCTTTGTCACCGTGTTGCCGACGCCAACGCAGGTCAACATCAACACGGCGGACGAACGCGTTTTACAGGCCCTGTTAAATGTTCCGATGAGTCAAGTAAACGCCGTCATCCGTCAGCGCCCGTTCGCGCAAGTGGAAGCGCTACACCGTCAGTTTCCCGATCTACCGCCCGTGAGCGTGAAGAGTCGTTACTTTGAACTCCGCACCACGGTGCAAATCGGCACCGCTGACCTGACCCTGTGGACGGGGTTGGCGCACCAGAATTCGGGCCATTTTTCACCGTTTTTCCGCCGCTGGGGAACGCCATGAAACCCATTTTGTTGTATTGGCGTAACAGTGAAGCGGGCGAATATCTCACGGCGGAAGGTCAGGTCATTTCCGGAACGTGGTCATCCCTAAAAGACACCCTTCAAAATCGCCCCGTCGCGCTGGTGATCCCCACCGAAGCCGTACTTTTGACCCCCTTAAACGTGGTCGGTCCTCGTCGAGATTGGCCCGAATTGGCCCGTTATCAACTCGAAGAACAGTTAATTGCCGAGGTAGAGGACTACCACATCGCCCTCAGTCAACGGGCCAATCCCACCTTGTGGGTCGCGGCGGTGCTGAAGTCCGAGATGCGGCATTGGTTAGCGACTTTACAGGCCGTCAATTTCGATCCGGTGGCCGTTTACCCCGACGTTTTGTTGTTACCCCGCAACTCGGTGATCGTCCCTGATCTCGGTGGACGTTACCTATTCTGGAATGGTGAACACGCCTTTGCCGGCGACGAAATCACCCTATCGCAGTGGCTTCCCAGCGCAGGGTTCACAGACGCCCTCTCGTGCGAATGGCCCCCAAATGCCGAAACCGTCTCCCTTCCTTCCTTCGATTTGCGAGGGGACGAATTGGATTTGCGACAGGGAGAATGGGCGAAATCGACAGCGTGGGAGGGACGGACTTGGGGCGTCGTGATCGGCTTGTTTTTAGGGGTCATGCTCCTCCACGGGGTCTATGCCGTCGGGGCGCGACAACAGTTACACCGCGAACAACACCAACTCACCCAACAAATGGAACAGCTCCTGCGCCAAACCGCGCCGCAAATTCAACGAATTGTCAATCCACGGGCACAACTAGAAGGGTTATTACGGCAAGCCAGCCCGATGGAAACGGCGGCGGATTTCTTTACCCTTCTCGCCGTCGTCACGGCCCCGTTACGCACCGCCACCGCGTTAACCCTGCAAAGCCTCGACTATCAAACGGGGCAATTAGTGCTTCAGCTCGAAGGCGGTACCCCCACCGATATTGAAACCTTCGGACAAGCATTCAATCCAGGGGAGGGCCTGCAAATCGACCTCGAAACCCGCCGCCGCGAACAGACCACCGAAACGCGCCTGCGTCTCACCAGGGGACGCCCATGAATTGGATCGAACGTTGGCAACAATCCTCGTCTCGTGAACGCACCTTGGTGTTAGGCGGGGGCGTGATCTTGATGGCGACGGCCCTCTATGTGGGCGTGATCGAACCGTTTTACCAAGACTATCGCCAGACCCAAGCACGCGTTCAGCAGCTTCGCGAGGATTGGGTGTGGATGCAGCAGGCGGCCCAAACCCTGCGGGCATCAAACGCCGTCGCCGCGCCCCAAGCGTTGCCGCGACCGTTGTGGGTGTTAATCGACGAACTGGCCACGCAACACCGCTTAAACACCGCGCTACGTCGGATTGAACCGCAAGGGGACGGTCTGCTCGTTCAATTTGAACGGGTGAATTTTAATGCGCTTGTGGACTGGCTAGTGGCGTTAACCGAGTTTCCCGCGATTGAGCTGACGACGGTGCGATTGACCCCCACGGCAATCGGCTCGGGACAGGTCGATGCACGCATCATTTTGGGGGGGCCGGCCTCGTGAAGCGCGGGTGGGTGAAAGGGGGATATGTCGGATTTTTGAGCCTCGTGACTGGGGGTGCACTGCTTTACCACCTCCCGTTACCTTGGATCATTTTTGGACTGCAACAACGAATTCCCTTCACGGTTCAACAGGTCACTGGCCATTGGTGGTCGGGTGAGCTGCGTGGGGTTCACTGGCAGGGCCGTCCCCTGGAAACGGTGCGTTGGCGGTGGCAACCGATGGCGTTAGGGCAGGGCGCCTTGGCCTTTACCTTGTGGGTGAACGCGGCGAACGACCGCCTACAGCTCACTCTTGGACGACGTGGGCACGAATGGTACGGAGTCATCGACGACGGGAGGTTGTCGTGGACGACGATTCAGATGTGGAGCCAACAAAGCCTTCCGCTCTCGGGGAATCTACAGGTGACGGGCCAGTTCCGTTTTCCCAGCGACGGCCCCAAGGTGCTGCGGTGGCCCACCGACCTCGATCTACAAATCACCCTGACCCCGCTCGTGTTGACGATGAACGCCCCTTTGGACTTGGGAACCCTTGAACTTCAGGCCCAACGAACGAGCGATGACCTGACGATGCGCGTTTGGGATACGGGGGGCCCGTTGGAAATTGCGGGTCGCTTGACCCTTGATCCAGGGCATCGCTACCGTGGCGAAGGGCAATTGCGTTCCCGAGACTCGGCCTCAACTCAATTAAATCAATGGCTTAGTCTCATAGGGGTTCCCCAAGCGACGGGTCATCGCACGTTCGCATTCCAGGGGAAACTGCCGTAAATGCCCCATTTTTTCCCTATTTTTTCCACTTTATGACACAGCAAACGAGGATCTTTATGACCGTTGTGGTTCGCGGCTTGATGTTTTTAGGAATAGTTTTGTTGGCGGCCTGTGCGACCGTTCCCCCCTCGGAACCCGAAACGCCCGTCGCGACATTCCCACCGCCCCGTCCTCCTGAGGGCGCGCCTTCTGTTGATCACAGCGTATTTGTGCGCCCCGCCGCGATCGAGCCACAAGTTTTGTTTTGGCGTAATGTTTATACGACTTGGCGATTAAATCAGTATGTATTGCATGATAATCGTTATATGTCGGTGATTTACACAGTGATTGATTTGCCAGGCCCCCCACGAGAGGGATTGACGAACGACCAGCGCACACTTGTACGTACCCAACGAGAAGGGTTACAGCAGGTTTTACAGGGGCTTGAAGCCAAAACGCGCACGAGACAACCCCTCACCCCACAAGAACAGTCGCTGGCGAACCTCTTGCGCCAACACAACGCCCCGATTGAGGGGGCAGCCGAGCGGTTGCGGGCACAACGGGGCATTCGCGAGCGATTTAAGGCGGGATTGGCGCGAAGTACCCGTTATCTCGATGAATTTCGGGCCGAATTTCGGGCTTTGGGGTTGCCGGAGGATTTAGCTTACTTACCTCACATAGAGTCGTCATTTCAAAACCATGCGGTCTCTCATGTGGGGGCGTCGGGGATGTGGCAGTTCATGCGCACGACAGCCCGCGATTTTATGACCGTAAACCAGGCGATTGATGAGCGTTTGGAACCGGTGACGGCCGCCGCAGGGGCAGCACGTTATCTCCAGCGCGCTTATCAAAGGTTGGGATCGTGGCCCCTGGCGGTGACCTCTTACAACCACGGGGTGGGGGGCATGGCACGGGCACGGCGCGAGTTTGGGACGGATTTTGGCGCCATCGTATGGCGTTACGACGGGCCATTATTTGGGTTTGCCTCGCGGAATTTTTACACGCAGTTTTTGGCCGCACGGGAAGTGGCCAAGAATCCCCAGTATTTTTTCCCCGAAGGGGTTCAATTCGAGCCTCCCCGCAACTGGGAACGAACGAACTTGCCGCGTCCCATGCGAACGGCGCAGATTGCCGATCATTTTGGCGTTAGTCGCGAGGTCTTAAATCAAATGAATCAAGCCTGGTTGCCGCCGGCGCGCCAAAACCGTGTGGTGTTACCGATGGGATCGACGGTGTGGTTGCCCCCCGGCACCCTGCGACGTGTGGCAGGACGTTAAGTGTCGGGGTTATCTACGCTTGCAGGGTCAACTGCCGTGGATTTACGGGGTGACCGAGTCAATTGTTGGGGAATCGCCGTGGATTTACGGGGTGACCGAGGCGTGAACCATGCCTGATTTACCGCGCATTGACGGGGTTGAAGTGGTTGCCCAAAGCCGTTTGTTTACCGTCGAGCGGGTGCAGTTGTGTTTCAGCAATGGCAACAAGGCGGAGTTCGAACGACTCCCTGGAAACGCCTCCATTGCGGCTGTACTCATCGTCCCGTTACTCAATGCCGATACATTTCTGTTGATTCGGGAATACGCCGTGGGCCTTGAGCGTTACGAACTGGGGTTACCAAAGGGGCGGGCGGAACCCGGCGAAACCCTGCTGGAGGCCGCAAATCGAGAGCTCAAAGAAGAGATCAAATACGGTGCGCGCCGCTTGACGCTGTTAAAAGCCGTGAGTTTGGCGCCTAACTACATCGGTCACCGTACCCAAATCGTATTAGCCGAAGACTTGTATTCGGACCCCCGTGAAGGGGACGAACCCGAGCCACTCGAAGTCGTTCCCTGGAAATGGCGCGATCTGAACGCCTTAATGGCCTGTGATGAACTCAGTGAAGCGCGGTCGATTGCAGCGTTATTCTTGGTTCGCGATTTCTTGTTCAACCGAGGATAGTTCATGGACTTTGCGGCGTTAGTCGAACCCGTTTCTCGTATCGCAAAGCAGGCCGGGGGACAGATTTCGGCCATTTATCGCACACCCTTTGTCGTCACGGCGAAATCGGACAAAAGTCTCCTCACCGAAGCTGATTTGGCCGCCCACGACATCATTGCGGCGGGATTGCAGTCCTTAACACCTCAAATTCCGTTGCTCTCCGAGGAAGACCCCGCTCCGGCGGACGCGATTCGGTTGGCGTGGGAGTGGTTATGGTTGGTCGATCCTTTAGATGGAACCTGGCAATTTGTGCAACGACGGGGGGAGTTTTGCGTCAACATCGCCCTAATCCACCGACAGATTGCGGTATTTGGGCTGATTTACGTCCCTGAAATGGCGACCACCTACTATGCCTGGCAGGGCGGGGGGGCTTACAAACAATGGCCCGACGGAAAAGTGCAGCGAATCTACACCCGTCCGTTAGCGGATCCCCCCATGTGTGTGGCGGGGAGTTTGGAGGCACGGGGGTCGTTGCGGCGTTACTTACAACAGCTCGGTGACCACAAATACAGTGCGGTCGGAAGCGCGTTGAAATCGTGTTTAGTGGCGGAGGGGGCGGCGGATCTGTACGCCCGTTTTGGCCCCACGGCGGAATGGGATACGGCAGCGGCACAAGTGATTGTGGAGGAGGCTGGGGGAGCGTTTACGGATTTCACCTTGCAACCGCTCCGTTACAATGCGCGTAACACATTGATTAATCCAAATTTTTTTGCGTTCGGTGACCCTCGCCACGACTGGACACAGTATTTGCCGCCGCGTCTGTAATCTGTGGACGGGGACGTTTTGATCCAGATACGCGGCAAACCTCGCCGTTCAGGGCGGGGAAGGATAGCGCCCCTAGTCTGGCGTCTGTGGGTTCTCGATGTATTGGCGAATAATCGAGATGGGTGCGCCAATACAAGATGCAGCAAAGTAAGACGGCGACCACAAAACGCCTTTGTAGTAATGGCCTTGAATGTCTG
>CAZTIH010000038.1:0-19825 GCA_964613675.1 uncultured Candidatus Competibacteraceae bacterium | reverse complement strand
GCGTCCAACTGGCGGTCGAGAAGGCGTTGACCGAGGTGAATGACGGTGGTTTTGAGGCCCTGTTTGACGAGACCGCAGGCCGTTTCCAGCCCCAACAAGCCGCCCCCAATGACCACCGCATGACGCGCCCCTTGGGCATAACGATCTTCGAGATAAAAGCTGTCGTTGAGATCGCGAAAGGCCGTGATCCCCGGTAGCGTGTGACCTGGCACATTCAGCCAAACTGGTCGTGAACCCGTCGCTAAAACCAGGGTGCGGTAGGGGTAGGTGCGGCCTTGGTGATCGGTCAGGGTGCGTTGGGCACGGTCAATCGCAACGATTTCACAGCCGCTATACAGTTCCACCTGCTGTTGGGCGTACCACTCAAAGCGGTGGGTGATGACCTGGGAGAGCGGCAGTTCGCGGGCGAGGAGCGGTGATAACAGAATGCGGTTGTAGCCCGGGTGGGATTCGGCCCCAAACACGCGAATCGTAGGGGTCATGCCCCACAGGTTCCGAATCTCTTCGATCAATCGAGTCGTCACCATGCCGTTGCCGATGAGGGTGAACTCGGGGACTTCGCGGGTAGCGGCGTTCATGGGACGGCAATTTCCACGATCTGATCGACGACGCGCACGGCATAGGTTTGAACGGCGTGTTCGGGTTGTTCGAGACACTGCCCCGTGACTAGGGAAAAATGTTGTTTATACAGCGGAGAAGCGACCACCCATTCTCCGTTGACATCCCCCACAATGCCCCGGGAGAGGACGAAGGCCTGACCGAGGGGATCGTAATTGTCGATAGCAAACCATTCGTTGCCCTGTTGCGGCAGATAGAAGACGGCAATTTGGCGCGTCCCCACCAGGGCGCACACCCCAAAGTGGGGCGGAACTTCGGCGACGTGACAGATGGGAGTCCAAGTGGGCGTAGAGACGGCGACGTTCATTAGACGGTTTCCTTGTGGCGTTCGACAAAGGTGACAGGACGGATTTGGCCCCGCTCTTGAGCGAATTGCACGTGAGGGTCGGGGGTATCGCTGTTGACGAAATGGCGAAATTTCTTCAGGGCATCGGGGTTATTGAGCGTAGCCTTCCACTCGCATTCATAGGTACCGACGATGTGAGCCATTTGGTGTTCCAGTTCTGCATTGATTCCCAAAATATCGTCGCAGATCACTTGTTTCAGATAGTTGAGACCGCCTTCCAGATTCTCTAGCCACGGTGCGGTACGTTGCAGACGATCTGCTGTTTTAATGTAGAACATCAAAAAGCGGTCGATGTAACGAATAAGGTTGTCTGAATCAATATCGACGGCGAACAGATCGGCGTGACGGGGGCGCTGCCCGCCGTTGCCACAGAGGTAAAGATTCCATCCTTTTTCCGTGGCGATCACCCCGACATCCTTACTTTGGGCCTCGGCGCATTCTCGTGCACAGCCAGAAACCGCCATTTTGATTTTGTGAGGGGCACGCAGTCCCTTGTAGCGATTTTCCAAAAATAGCGCCATGCGCACGCTGTCCTGGACGCCATAACGACACCAGGTCGAACCCACACAGGATTTAACGGTACGTAAGGCTTTAGCGTAAGCGTGACCACTTTCAAGCCCCGCATCCACTAATTCGCGCCAAATCAGAGGAAGTTGATGGAGTTGGGCGCCGAATAAGTCGATGCGCTGCCCACCGGTAATTTTCGTGTAAAGCTGGTATTTATCGGCGACGTTGCCGATGGCGAGGAGTTGTTTCGGGCTAATTTCACCACCGGGAATGCGAGGAACAACCGAGTAGGTGCCGTCTTTTTGCATATTGGCGAGATAGCGATCGTTGGTATCTTGAAGCGGTGCATGTTGGGGTTTGAGCACATATTCATTCCAACACGCGGCCAAAATGGAAGCGACGGCGGGTTTACAGACATCACACCCCATTCCCTTACCATACCGACTGAGTACTTCATCAAACGACTTCAAATCTTCGATGCGAATGAGATGGTAAAGTTGTTGACGAGAGTAAGGAAAGTGTTCACAAAGATGTTCATTTACTTCAATTCCGCGTTTTTTGAGTTCAAAATTGAGTAATTGTTTAACCAGGGGGACACACCCGCCACATCCTGTACCGGCCTTCGTAATCTTTTTGAGTTCGCCGATAGTCCGTGCACCGTCGTCGATGGCACTACATAACGCGCCTTTCGTGACATTGTGACAGGAACAGAGATTGGCGGTTGTCGGTAAGGCATCCATGCCTAGGGAAGGAGTAACGCCATTTTGGGGTAAAATTAGACTTTCAGGGGCTTCGGGTAAGGGAATTTTATTGAGATGGTACTGAAGTAAGGTGTTATACGCGCTACTGTCGCCCACCATGACGGCCCCCAGTAATTCGGTTCCCGTCTCATCCATCACGAGTTTCTGATAGGTTCCCTTGTTTTGGTCGCTGTATGTGACGGCGCGTGCGTGGGGCGTTTTACCGTGAGCATCGCCGATACTGGCAACTTGTACGCCGAGTAATTTGAGTTGAGTGCTCATGTCGGCGCCTTGAAAGGGCGTCGTATCCTTACCAATCAGGTGATGCGCGGCGATTTTAGCCATTTGGTAGCCGGGTCCGACGAGTCCAAATAATTGTTGATTCCAGGCCGCACATTCACCAATCGCATAAATGTAGGGATCGCTAGTTTGGCAATAATCGTTAATGGCGATGCCGCCGCGTGCCCCAAGGGTCAGGTTTGCCGTGTGACCGAGGTGATCGTAAGGACGAATGCCGGCGGAAAACACAACGATGTCCGTCGTTAATTCGCTACCATCCTTGAATTGTAAGACCGAACCGTAGGAATTATGCTCACTAGCGCGAATTCCAACCGTTTGTTTTCCCGTATGAACGGTTACGCCCAGTTGTTCAATTTCGCGTTGTAGGAATTGTCCCCCGGTGGCGTCGAGTTGTACCGCCATTAAATGGGACGCCATTTCCACGACATGGGTTTCTAAATCGAGCTGTTTGAGTGCATTAGCGCATTCTAAACCCAACAGTCCGCCCCCAATGACGACGCCGGTTTTTCCTTCTTTAGCAGCGGCTTGAATCTCTATGAGATCCTCAATCGTTCGGTAAACGAGTCCGCGTTCCTTACCAGGAATATGAGGAACAAATGCGTAGGAACCGGTGGCTAAAATCAGAAAATCATAGTAAATAACGTTTCCATCTTGGGGAATGACCTTTTTTGAAGCGGAATCAATTGACTCGATGGGATTTTGAAAATAAGCATGAATGCCGTGTTTTGCGTAAAAATCCTCTTCAACCAAGGAAAGTTGATCGGCGTCTGCTCCTGCAAAGAATTCGGACAAATGTACGCGGTCGTAAGCAGGACGGGGTTCAGCGCCAAAAATATGAATATCAAAGAGATTGGGCGCCAATTCGACCAGTTGGGTCAAAAAGTAATGCCCAACCATGCCATTTCCTACAATGATGACGGACGGTTTCATAGTGAATCTCTAAAATTTAGGTCAAAAAAAAGCGCTGGCCCCTCGGTCAGGAGGAGCCAACGCCGTTGTTTAGGTGTGCGCATCGTAGCGCTAAGGTGAGGCGCAATGCCCCATCGTTGGGGCGAGTGCGAATGAGCCTTGTGAAGCAAAATCAATGCCGTTAACGAATTGGCTCTTGTGTCGCCCTAATTTTGCCTTTAGCCGCAGATGAAATGCGTATTTTTGCGCTAAATCAGTGCAATTCGCGCAAAATGAGTGCGCAATCCTAAATGGTAATTGGCGACCCATTCGATTGAGGTAAACGCTATTTTGCGGAATCGCCTTGGCGCATGATTGCAACCACATTCACGTGGATTTATGTAGCAACCCAACGACAATGAGGACACAACAATGAATACGCCCGTCGATGTGCTTCACAGTAAGGCGCTGCCCGACTTACTCGCCAAACTTCTGCATGAGCGCCAAACCGTACTCGTGCGCTACCACCATTTGATTCAGCGCACGACAGCCGAACCTTCAGAATTGCTCACCGAGCGGCTCTCTCATTTTGCGCAGTTGCTCACCGATTATTTGGCCTTGGGACATTTTGAAGTGTACGAAAGCCTTGCCTTGGACGAGCTGGGTCGCCCCCGTCCCCACCTTTACAAGCGATTGCAGGCCGAATACGCCGACCTTGATGTCACGATGCAGCAACTCCTCGATGTTGCCGACCGTCTGGATGATTTAGATGATCCATTGACGGTTGAGAACCTAGCGAGCGTGTTATCAGAAGTCGGCGAACTTCTGGCTACGCGATTTTCCCTCGAAGATAACTTAATTGAAGCGTTGAGAATCCCATGACCGATGTATGTGATCGTTCGCCAGACAACCGTCGCGTGGACGAGGCGTTGGCCGCCATTCCCCAGCTCATCACCCCCATCCAGGCGACGATACAGCGCCCTTTACGCGATGCCCTAGGGTTTGTTTTAGCGATGCCCATCATTGCGCCATTTGCCGTACCCCCCCACAACAATTCGGCAGTCGATGGGTATGCGGTGCGTTATGAGGATTTACAGGGGGGAAATGTCATTAAATTGCCATTGCAGGGAAAGGTGCTGGCGGGGGACGCGGAAGCGGTCTCACTGCAACCCGGTCACACCTTGCGGATCACGACAGGCGCTCCCTTACCCCCCAACGCGGACACCGTGGTGATGCAGGAGGACATCGCACGAGAAGCGGACGGAATTTTGTTCAAAACGCAGGTGAAGCAGGGAGACAATGTGCGTTTGGCGGGAGAAGACCTGCAATGTGGGTCAGAAGTCTTACCGCTGGGACGTCGGTTGACGCCTGCGGATTTGGGGTTAATTGCCTCTTTAGGGAAGGCGGAGGTGTGTGTCTTTCGGCCCTTGCGTGCGGCCTTTTTTTCCACAGGCGACGAATTGCGCTCCTTGGGGGAGCCGCTGACCCTCGGGGCCATTTACGACAGCAATCGGTACACCCTGTTTGGCATGTTGCATCAGTTAGGCGTTGAAATTTTGGATTTAGGGGTCGTGCGCGACGACCTAGAAACCTTGCAGCGGGCGTTACAGCAAGCGTCTGCTATGGCCGATGTGGTGATTACTTCGGGGGGGGTGTCCGTTGGAGATGCGGATTTTGTCAAAGCTGCGGTAGGGAAGGTCGGCGAAGTCAATTTGTGGCAAATCGCTATGAAACCAGGACGGCCCTTGGCGTTTGGCCGCGTCAACCAGACCCTGTTTTTTGGACTGCCGGGCAACCCGGTGGCGGTGATGGCGGGATTTTATCAATTCGTTCAACCGGCGTTACGGCGACTTAGCGGTGAAAATGTGGTTGAATCCTGCTTATTTTCCGTAAAATGCAAGACAAAATTGCGTAAGCGGCCAGGACGGCGTGAGTTTCAGCGCGGCAGGTTATTTTATGACGAAGGCGAATTGTGCGTGAAGAGTGCGACGAGCGATCAAGGATCGGGAATTTTACGTTCCATGAGTCACGCCAACTGCTTTATCGTGCTTCCCGAGTCACAGGCGACGGTTGAAGTTGGCGAAATCGTTTTGGTACAGCCATTTTATGGATTAACCAACTGGTACGGTTAATTCACCCTCTAGCCCCTCAGAGGAGATGATTATGATGAAACTCGGCGTCGGTGGATTCTATTATTTGGACGAACAGAAGTTAGCGATTTCGGTGCGCTGGACCGGGCATCCAAACGCGGTTCAATGGGTCAGAACCTTGATTTTTGCCGTAGATGACCAACAACAGCCGGTGCGTCTGACGGGGATCCAGCGCCGTTCTGATGCGCAAGAGAGTGCTATTTACGATGTCGATTTAGCAGAAGTGAACGCATCAACACTCTACTTTGCGGGGTACTTTCCGTTGGAACGGGCGGTCGATCAGACATTCGCGCAGCTCGAAATTTTAGAGTGGCGGTTTTTGAGCAAAGTCAAAGTGTTACTGGTGGCGAACATCCCGCCGCTGCTGTATCCCGTGCGGGCGCTCATTTTGGGCAGTCTGCGCCGTGAAAACGATCAGTGGCGCGTCGAAGTGACGGCGGAAGGACTAAAAAATGGGTTGCTCGATCTAAAGCAGCGGTTTGGCCTGGATTTGGACACACTTCCCAAAGAGCCGCCTGCGGTCAGCCTCATGAAACCGTCCCCCACGGAAATCACGCCGCCATCACGGCGTTCTTTAACCCCCCCGGTGCGCAATCACGAAATGCGCAATCAGATGTTGGTGGCGGGGGCGGTGCTGGTTATGGGTTACCTCGCCTGGCCGCGTTCGGAAGAACCGGCGCAAGTGCATTATGTGTACAACCACCGCGCCGACTGTGATCAGCAATGGGGTCGTGATAGCTGCTTGATTAAAGGGGATTTTTCGTACAGTCCCCTGCGAGACGCCAATCTCACGCCCCCGACAGAGTTTCGGAATGGAGAGGTGTTACGGCACTGCTACAGCATTCCCGAGCGCTGTTTTACGGATTGGGGAGAGGGGAACTGTGTGACGGCCAATCAAGAGACCTGTTATCGCCATGCGGTGGTTACGGCCAACCCTTCTCCTAATACGGCGCGTTCGGTGGGGGGCGGTGGGGGGATGATTGGGCGATTGCCGTACACCCGTCACTGGGAGCAGCGACCAGGGGTGCGGGTGCAGTCGGTGGGGAGTGCGCAACAGAGTTTAGGGAGCAATGTTTCTCGGCCGTTGGTGGTTCAGCGGGGCGGATTTGGGCGGACGGCCCGTAGCGGATTTAGTTTGGGGTAGGTTTATGAAACGGTTGCTTCAAACGCCTCGTCCTCATGCGGCGGCCCAACTCAATGAAATCGGTTGTACGTACCATGCTGACTATTGGGAGGAGGGGGCGTGTTACCGATTTAATGCCGCGCAAATCGACGAACTCGAAACGGCCGCCCTCCAGGTTCACGATTTATGTTTACGGGTTGTCGATAAACTGATTACCGAGCAGCGGTTGGGCGAATTAGGGATCGAGACTGTATTTCATCCGCTGATTTCGGCGTCGTGGGCGCGGCGGGACGGTCATTTATACGGTCGATTTGATTTTGCCTACGACGGAGTGCGGCCCCCACGACTGCTCGAATACAACGCCGATACCCCGACCGCCCTAATTGAGGCGAGCTTGGGGCAGTGGTATTGGTTAAACGACCGTTATCCCCACGCAGATCAATTTAATTCACTACACGAAGCGTTGATTGCGCGTTGGCAGGCGTTGCGACCCCAATTGCCGGCATTATTGCACTTCGCCAGTGCTTTCGAGACGGACGAGGACTACCAAACCTTGTTGTATCTCTGCGAAACCGCGCAGTTAGCGGGGCAGCGATCGGAATTATTGGAGATAGGGAAGATTGGCTTTGACGGAGAACGCTTTGTGGATCAGGACGATGTGCCGATCGAGGGACTGTGCAAGTTATATCCGTGGGAGTGGTTGTTGCGGGAGGAATTCGCTTTGCCGTTAATTCGGGTCGCAAACGACTCTGGGTTTCGTTGGATTGAACCGCCTTGGAAAATGGTATTGAGCAACAAAGCCATTTTGGCGCTTTTATGGGAACACTGTCCTGGGCATCCCAACCTGTTGCCGAGCTATTTTTTCCCCTTTCACGATGAACTCGTGAAGAAGCCCTTTTGGAGTCGCGAGGGCGCGGGCCTAACGGTGATTCGCCCCAACGAGTCGATTACCACCCCGACCTTGGAGCCAGCGGTGGGGTATGTTTATCAGCAATGGCATCAACTGCCCTGTTTTGACGGCCATTTTCCGATTTGCGGGGTATGGATGGTGGGAAATGATGCGGTGGGGTTGGGGATGCGCGAGGATCGCCAAGCCATTACGCAAAATACGAGCCGTTTTGTGCCCCATTATTTTGAGTGACTTGAGAGCTGCACCATGACTGCCTTAATTGATTCGTTTGTGTCGTTGAAGAATGTGCCCAACTTTCTGGCGTTCTTTTTGTTGTCTTTGCTGCTATTTGGGGCGTTTAAGTCGATTTACCAGTGGGTGACGCCCTATCACGAACTCAATTTGATCCGCAATGGCAATGTCGCTGCATCGGTGAGTTTGAGTGGGGCGTTGCTGGGATATGCTTTAGTTCTGGCGAGCGTGGTGATTCATAGCTTGAGCCTGTTTGATCTAGCTCTCTGGGGACTCATCGGGTTGGGCATACAGGTGGGGGTGTATTTTGTAGCCAGCCAGTTGTTACCGGATTTGGCGGGCGAAATCGAGCGAGGAAGCGTGGCACACGGCATTTTGTTGGCAGTGCTGTCGTTATGTGTAGGGTTGATTAACGCAGCCTGTTTAACGCCGGCCCCGTAGGCAATTCACTGCGCAGCCGCTGTCAAACCCCTTCGACAAATCAAGAGGTTAGCGAGGCAACGACTTATGTGGCGCTATGCAATGTGTTTGGCATTTACCCTTCACGCCGCTCACGGTGAACCGACTTCAGGTTGTAGTGGGCTATGGCAACACGCCGCCCGTCCCTTAGTGGGGGAACAATCGACGCCGTTGTGTGCGTATGAAGGCAAGGTCGTGTTGGTGGTCAACACGGCGAGTTTTTGCGGATTCACGCCTCAATATCGGCAGTTGGAGACCCTTTATCGGCGTTACCGCGACCGAGGGTTCACCATTTTGGGGTTTCCTTCGGGGGATTTTCATCAGGAGATGCGCGACGAACAGCAAATCGCCGAGTTTTGCGAGCGCAATTTTGGGGTGACCTTTCCGATGTACGAAAAAACTGCGGTCACGGGGCCGAATGCCCATCCCCTGTTCCGCGACCTGACCGCTCAAACCGGACAATCGCCGCGTTGGAATTTTCACAAGTACTTGGTGAGTCGTGACGGACGGGTGATGAGTTTTTCCACCGCCGTGCGACCGGATGCACCCGAAATTCTTAAAGCCATTGAGGAAGCGTTGTGAGTATTCCGGCACCGGCTTGGTGGCTGGGGATGGGCGGCCTCGTCCCCTTTGCCCTAATCACCTTTGTGCTGTGGCTTGACCCTACGGAGCTAATAAAAGAGTTGGCTTGGCGGGGGTTGCACAGCTACGGCGCGGTGATTTTGAGCTTTGTGGGGGCGGTTCACTGGGGGGTAGGGTTAGGTCACAGCGAGGTTGCACATCAGTGGCGAACGCTCCTATTTTCGGTCGCGCCCGCGTTAATTGCCTGGATGTCGCTGTTGTTGCCGCCTACCTGGGGGGTGGGCTTGCTGCTACTGGGTTTTTCGACGCAGTACGGCGTGGAACGCGGGGGAATCTTGCACGGTATCCCGCCGTGGTATCTCTTATTGCGCTTGTACTTGACGGTGGGCGTGGGATCTTGCTTGGCGCTATCGCTGGTTAGCCTCTTGTGAACGTGGCTTTTTATCCTGAAGTCGATGATTTATCTGCAATTTTACGGGAAAATCCCCCATTTCTAGATGTGCGTGCACCGAGCGAATTTGCCCAAGGGGCCTTTCCTAACGCGCTGAATTGCCCGTTGTTGACCGATGACGAGCGGGCCAAGGTCGGCACTTGTTACAAGCAACACGGAAAATCGGCGGCTTTGGCGTTGGGGTATCGACTGGTCTCGACGGCGGAGCGGGCGCGACGAATTGAAGAATGGGTCACCTTTGGGCGAACGCATCCCGAGGGTTATCTGTACTGTTGGCGTGGCGGGTTACGGTCCCAACTGGTGCAGCAAATGATGGCCGAAGCCGGGGTTGAGATTCGCCGAATTCGTTGGGGCTACAAAGGGTTACGGCGGACGGCCTTAGAAGCGTTAACGGAGTCGGCGGCCCGATCGTTTTGGGTGTTGGGGGGCAAAACGGGGGTTGGGAAAACGCGCTTGCTGCGGCAATTTCGGTCACACATCGACCTAGAGCAGTTAGCTGGGCATCGTGGATCGAGTTTCGGTCAATCCCCCCTAAAGCAACCCCCTCAAATTCATTTTGAAAATGCGTTAGCGATCCGATGGCTTCAACTTGCCCATCAACCCGCGCTTATCGAGGATGAAAGCCGTTTAATTGGGCGTTTGGCGTTACCCGACGGAGTGTTTAATGCGTTGAAACAACAGCCTTTAATCATTCTCGAAGCGGATTTGCCGACGCGCATGAGCGAGACCATTCAAGAGTATGTCGTTGAGGGCGTAGCGGCTTTTCAGCGGGCGTATGGCGATGAGGGGTTTGCGCGATTTGGCCAGCACTTACAGGCGGGATTGCAGGGAATTGCACGGCGATTAGGGGGGCTGCGCTACCAGCAATGTCGCGATCAACTTGCCGAGGCGTTGGCGTTGCACGAGAGGAACGGTGCATTAGATGGCTACTATCCCCTCGTCGAACGCCTGTTAACCGAATATTACGACCCCGCGTACGAATACCAATTGGCCAAAAAACAGTCACGGGTCGTCTTTCGGGGAGAGGCGGTTGCGGTACGCGATTGGTTACAGTTCAACGGGTTGCAGTGAAATGAACGACTTTGCCCATCTCGAACGCATTGAAAGGGGATTGCAGCGTTGTGGTCTCCCGATGATGCCCGCGCCGTTACTACTGAGCTATCTAAAACTGCTACATCGTTGGAACCAGACGCACAACTTAACGGCGGTTCGCGAATTATCGGAGATGATCCCCCGCCATCTCTTTGATTCGTTGGCGATTTATGGCCATTTACAGGGGACGACATGGATTGATGTAGGAAGTGGTGCGGGGTTACCGGGCATTCCGTTAGCGATTGTTCAACCGGAATGGCAGTTCACCTTGCTGGACGCGAGCCAGAAGCGAGTGCGGTTCATGCAACAGGTGGTGTTAGAACTGAAGTTGCGCAACGTAAAGGTGGTGCACGGGCGGATGGAGCAATACAACGAAGCGGTGGAGAGTGGGATTTGTCGTGCATTTAGTCATTTAGCGGACTTTTTCGCCATGACTCACCCGCATGTAGAACGGTTGTACGCGATGAAAGGCCAGTATCCCGAAGAGGAGTTATATGCGCTCCAATCCTTACTCGAACCCCTCGGAACTTGGCGAGTGACCTGTGAACGGGTTGAGGTGCCCGAACTTGAGGCCCAACGCCATTTGGTGAAGGTGTCATGTCAATAAATCGCTCACCTTATCGATGACGTCGTGGACTTCGGCGATGCCGCTTAATTGTTGTTCGCTGTCATGGGCGATGGATCCCATCGTGCTGCTGACCTGTTGAACGGCGCCTAAAATGCGGTCGAGCACCTCGCTGGAGGTCGTGACCCACTGGCCACCGTCGCGCATGAGTTTGAGGCTTTCGGAAACAATGTTGCGGATTTCTTTGGCGGCCTGGGCGGACTGTTGAGCGAGGGCGCCAACTTCGCCTGCCACGACAGCAAATCCCCGACCGTGTTCCCCTGTGCGGGCGGCTTCTACGGCGGCGTTGAGGGCGAGGAGTTTGGTGCGAAGGGCAATGCTGTCGATTTTTTCTGTGATGGCCGCGACCTGTCGGCTGGAACGGGA
Source organism: uncultured Candidatus Competibacteraceae bacterium (assembly GCA_964613675.1). GTDB lineage: Bacteria > Pseudomonadota > Gammaproteobacteria > Competibacterales > Competibacteraceae > DAIUCA01. Next base: position 8,437 of record CAZTIH010000038.1, on the reverse strand, counting down.
AATGGACTCCATCGTTTTTGCGGCTTCGGATAGGACTTTGACGCCTTCATTGGCCTTGACGGTGGCATCTTTAGCGAGTTTGTCGGCGCTCGTCGCGGATTCCACATTGCCTTGGGCTGAGCGTGAAAGATGCGTTGTATTTTCGAGGGCTTTTTCCAGGGTCTCCTTAAAGGTGCGGTCGGCCCACTCCACAACGGTTCCAATGCGGCGCCCTTGGTCGTTTAACGGACGAGCAATGATTTCAAAGGTGCATTTGCCCAATGCGACGCGGGCGCGGTGGACGCCGCGTAATTGCGACACAATTTGCCGTTGATGTTCGGGACGGCGGTGAAAACGGTCGATGGACTGTCCCACGAGTTTACGGGCCTGGAAGTTGCCCAATTGCACATTGAGATCGCTTTCGAGGGCACTAAACGTTTTGAGCGTAGCGGGGTTGATATAGCAAATGATGTTGTGCTCATCGGCCAGCATCACATTGGTGCTGAGGTGGTCGAGAATGTCGCGCAACACGGGATGGTCGAGAATATTGTGAACGCTAGGCGCATCGAGTTGGGTGTGACAGGCGTTTTCGAGGGCGAGGGCCAATTGATTAAGGGGCGCAAGAGGGTTGGAGTCACTTAACCCTGAGCGAGGCGGGGCTTGACGTTGCACTACGCAATCGACTAGCTGATGCAAAGACTTAAGTGCGGCGTGAAACTGTTGGTTGCCCTGCATCAGTATCGCCACAAGCCCAATCCATCCGATGCCCTGTAAGCCGATGAAATACAAGGGGTCTTGCGTGACATTGGTTTGCCACAATCCCAGAGCGATGGCGAGGGGGATAAAGACCATCGTCCCTGTCAGGAGGGGGGGGACAAGTGAACGCATGGGGGGAATTTCCTATGGCGAGATATTTGGGGGGGCCAATTCAGGCTATCAAACTCGGACCTTCAGCGAGATTCGATTGCTGGAACACGATGTTATTGACAACAAACGCGAGTTGGAAACTTCTCGCCTGAGAGTGATAATCGCATTGGGGAAAGCGTTAGCGTCTTCTAATCGGTTTCGCCCGAAAACGGGTGGGGATCAAGATCCATTTAGGGGGAACAAAATCCTTTCCATGGCGACCATCATTGCGATAGCGAATCAAAAAGGCGGGGTCGGTAAGACGACAACGGCGGTCAATTTGGCGGCGTGTGTTGCGGAGTCGAAGCTACGACGAAGGGTATTGCTCGTCGATATGGATCCCCAAGGCAATGCCACGATGGGATGTGGCGTCGATAAATATCGTTTACCGCGTTCCACATACGATGTGCTGATGGGAGAAATTGCGCCTCGTGAAGCGCTCACCTATGCAGAAGCAGCGCAGATACAGGTGTTGGGCACGAATAGCGACTTGACGGCGGCAGAGGTCGCTCTGTTGCGGGTGGATCAGGCTCCTTTCAGACTTAAACAGGCTCTTGCCGAACTCGACAGCGAGTTCGATTATATTCTGATCGATTGTCCTCCCGCGCTTAACATGCTGACGATTAATGCGTTGACGGCCGCTCACGGTCTAATTATTCCGGTACAGTGCGAATATTACGCGCTGGAGGGGTTGTCGGCCTTGTTGAATACGGTGGAGGAGGTTCGCAAAACGACGAATCCTGGGTTGTTGATTGAGGGGTTAGTGAGAACGATGGTGGATTATCGCAACCGTCTCACCCACGAAGTTTCCGAACAGCTCACCCAACATTTCGCCGACACGCTTTACAAAACGGTGATTACGCGCACGGTGCGACTTGCGGAAGCGCCCAGTCACGGCCTACCGATCACGGCATATGATTCTCAAGGGAAAGGCGCTGAAATGTATCGCGAGTTAGCGAAAGAAATGCTTCATCGGACGCGCCGTGAAGTGCGAATCCAACGACGAATTGCTTAAGTGAGATTATGAAAAGACGCGGTTTAGGACGGGGATTAGAAGCGTTGTTGGGGGCACGCAATCTCGCCAACGAAGTTCGTCAAAGCCCCCAAGGGCCGTCGCTGCGAATGCTCGATGTGTCGTCTATACAGCCCGGGCGTTACCAACCCCGTCGGTTTTTTAGTGAGGAAGCGTTGCGAGAATTGGCAGATTCGATTCGGGTACAAGGCGTGATTCAACCGGTGGTCGTGCGGCCCTTACCCCAGGAAGAGGGGCATTCAGCGGAACGGTTTGAACTGATTGCGGGGGAACGGCGTTGGCGGGCGTCGCAGATGGCGGGGTTAACGCAGATTCCAGCGGTGGTTCGTCAGATGGGGGAACAGACAGCTTTTGCGGTGTCGCTGATTGAAAACATCCAGCGTCAGGACCTAAACGCGATGGAGGAAGCTGTAGCATTGAAACGGCTCATCGACGCATTTTCCTTGACCCACAAAGAAGTGGGCGAGGCCGTCGGACGGTCGCGCACCTCGGTGGCGAACTTGGTTCGGTTATTGGATTTAGTCGAAGAGGTTCAGGAATTATTGCGCATGGGGCATATCGAGATGGGACATGCGCGGGCTTTGTTGATGTTGCCATCGGAACGACAACTAGAAGTTGCCCAAGCAGCCATTCGCCAAAGTCTGACGGTGAAAGCGACGGAAATTTTGGTGCGCCGTTTGATGGACACGGATAAAACGCGGCGTCCCCGAGAAATTGACCCCAACATTGGTATCTTGCAGGACGAGTTATCCAATAAACTCAACGCCCAGGTACGTGTGCTGCATAGTGCGCAAGGGAGTGGACGGTTGATTATTCATTACAATTCACTTGACGAATTAGATGGAATTATTCAGCAAATGAGTAATACAAGAATTGACCCTGACAATGACCCACTTCTATAATCTTTATCGCTTCGCAATGCCCCCAGTTAAACCGATAAAGGTGAGGGTGTCCTGGGTAAAGCTAGTATGAGCCGCGTTAAGACTGTAATGGTCACCTTAAGTATCCAGGGAATCATTACGCTTTTGGCCGCCGCCATTAGCTACCTAGCTGCCGACATGAAAGCTGGGCTTTCTGCTTTATCGGGAGGGGGGATTCATTGTGTGGCAACGATTTTGTTTGCAATGCGTTATTTCGCGTTGCGTCCTGGTTCAACCCCCGCCCAGATGCTCAGTGCATTTGCGATTGCGGAACTTATAAAGATGGCGACTACGGTGGTGCTTTTAATGCTGGCTTTACAACTTCCGATGCTTTCGCCACCGCCGCTCATCATCACATTTATTGCAGTCGCTTTGTTATCTCACTGGCTGGCATTACTGCTGACCGCTTCACGCTAAAATCTCACAAGAGGCGCTCATGAGCGAATCCCACTCAGCTTCCGGCTATATCGTCCACCACCTTACGAACAACCAATTAGGGGAAGGCTTCTGGACGATTCACTTAGATACGATGTTTTTTTCCATTGGGCTAAGTGTTTTATTTGCTTATGGATTTTATCGAATTGCGATGGAAGCGACGACGGAAGTGCCTAGCGGTTGGCAAAATTTCGTCGAGATGATTTTGGAGTTTGTCGATAAGCAGGTACACGATACTTTTCATGTGAAAGATGAGTTGGTTGCGCCCCTTGCACTATCCATTTTTTGCTTAGTGTTTTTGTGGAACTTGATGGATTTAATTCCGGTAGATTTGTTACCCATGTTGGCGAGTCTAGTCGGCATCAACTACCTCAAAGTTGTTCCCTCTACGGACATCAACGCAACTTTCGCGCTTTCGCTCACCATTTTCATCCTCATCTATGTGTACAGCATCCGTTTCAAGGGCGTGGGGGGGCTGCTCAGCGAAATCATGTTGCATCCCTTTGGTAAATACTTCATTCCCTTCAATGTTTTACTGCGCATCGTCGAAGATTTAGCGCGGCCTGTTTCTTTGGCTCTGCGACTATTTGGCAACCTGTACGCGGGTGAACTCATCTTTATTCTAATCGCACTGTTGCCGTGGTATATCCAGTTCACCTTAAGTTTGCCGTGGGCGATTTTCCACCTTCTCGTCATTACACTCCAAGCTTTCATTTTCATGGTGTTGACCATTGTTTATTTAAGCATGGCCAGCGAAAGCCACTGATTCAATTTTTGTCTTCTTCAGCCTCATGGGCTGTTTTTCCCTCACCCTTCTTTCATCCTAACTAACGTTAAAAACCCTTGGAGGTAATTTATGAATCCTGCTGAACTGATCGCCAATGTACAAGGCATGACCGTTATTGCTGTAGCCATTATTCTCGGGGTAGGCGCTTTGGGCGCGGCCATTGGCTTCGGTTTATTAGGCGGCAAGTTCCTTGAAGGGGCCGCCCGTCAGCCCGAACTCGCACCGATGTTGCAGGTAAAAATGTTCATCGTTGCAGGTCTGCTTGACGCGGTGCCAATTATTGGCGTGGGTTTAGCCCTGTTCTTTACCTTTGCGAACCCTTTCGTTGGGCCCGTGCAACAAGCGATTGAACAACACGGTTCGGCGAGCCACTAGGTTACGTGGTTAAGATCATTAGAGAGGAGCGTCGCGCATGAACTTTAATGCCACGCTAATCGGCCAAATGATCAGCTTTGCGATGCTGGTGTGGTTCACCATGAAGTTCGTGTGGCCTCCCTTAATTGGGGCCATGCGGGCTCGCCAGTATCGTATCGCCGAAGGTCTCGCCGCCGCTGAGCGCGGTTCGCGGGCCGAAGGTCGAGCCAAAGCTGAAGCCGAAGCACTAATTAAAGAAGCTCGCACTAAAGCGGCTGAGATTCTCAGTCAAGCACAGAAGCAAGCCAACGACACCATTGAAGCCTCGAAATCTCAAGCCAAAGCCGAGGGCGAGAAGCAGTTGCTTGCGGCACGGGCAGAAATCGAACGAGAAATGGCGAAAGTTCGCGATCAATTACGCGCGCAACTATCCCTATTGGTGATTGCTGGGGCCAGCAAGATTCTTGAGAAAGAAGTCAACGCAAAAGCCCATAGCAAGTTGCTCGACGACCTGGCGGCGCAGTTATAACCATGACTGAAATCGCTACCTTAGCCCGTCCCTATGCCCGTGCCGCGTTTGAACAAGCCCAGTCTAATCCTGGGGGACTTGCTAAGTGGTCGGAAATGTTGAAGCTCGCTGCGTTTATCGTGGCAGACCAACGGGTGACGGCGCTCATCAAAAGCCCACAGCTCGACATTGCCCAAAAGGTGGAATTAGTCGCCGATGTCTGTGGGAAGACGCTCGACAAAGCGGGTCGCCAATTTCTTGAGTTGCTTGGGGCAAACGGTCGGTTGCTGGTGCTACCGGCCATCGTGCCGTTATACGAACAGTTACGCACCGAAGCCGAAAAAACCGTCAAAGCAACCCTAATTAGCGCAATGAAGGTGGAATCGGCCCAGCTAGAAAAGCTGGAAAAGGCGCTTTCCAAAAAATTACAGCGTACCGTAACGCTGACCGTTGAAGTTGATCCCTCGTTGATCGGTGGCGCCATTATTCGCGCCGGTGACTTGGTGATTGACGGGTCGGCACGCGGGCGTTTGGCCCATCTCGACGCCGCGTTGCGTCCCTAGGGAGCAAATATGCAATTAAATCCGAGTGAAATTAGCGAGCTGATTCAGAAAAAAATCAGCGGTGTGCAATTGTCTGCTGAAGCCCGTACTGAAGGGACGGTGGTGTCGGTCTCTGACGGGATCGTGCGGATTCACGGCCTTGAAGAAGTCATGTTGGGCGAAATGATCGAGTTCCCGGGCGGCGTGTTTGGTATGGCGCTGAACTTGGAACGCGATTCGGTGGGGTCGGTGGTGTTGGGCGATTACAAGCAGCTGGTGGAGGGCGATAAAGCCCTATGTACCGGTCGCATTCTGGAAGTCCCCGTTGGAAAAGCGCTGTTAGGCCGTGTGGTCAATGCGTTGGGGCAACCCGTGGATGGCAAAGGCCCCATCGACACCAACTTGAGTGCGCCTATCGAGAAAATCGCCCCAGGGGTGATCGAGCGTCAGTCGGTGGATCAGCCCGTGCAAACTGGCCTCAAAGCCATCGACGCCATGGTGCCCGTGGGACGGGGACAGCGGGAATTGATTATTGGTGACCGCCAAACTGGCAAAACCGCCGTAGCAATTGACGCCATCATCAACCAGAAGGGCAAAGGAATTTTTTGTATTTATGTCGCCATCGGGCAGAAAAACTCGTCGATTGCGAATGTCGTGCGACGTTTAGAGCAAGAAGGCGCTTTAGAGCACACGATTGTTGTGGCGGCCGGGGCATCCGATCCAGTCGCTATGCAGTTTATTGCACCCTATGCGGGTTGCTCGATGGGAGAGTACTTCCGCGATCGTGGTGAAGATGCTCTGATTGTTTACGATGATTTGTCCAAACAAGCCGTCGCCTATCGTCAGGTATCCTTGCTGTTGAAGCGGCCACCGGGGCGTGAAGCGTATCCTGGGGATGTATTCTACTTGCATTCTCGACTGCTCGAACGGGCCTCCCGCGTGAATGCCGAAGAGGTCGAACGGCTCACGAACGGCGAAGTGAAAGGGAAAACCGGTTCTTTGACCGCGCTGCCCATCATCGAAACGCAAGCGGGGGATGTCTCTGCCTTCGTGCCGACCAACGTGATTTCGATTACCGACGGTCAGATTTACTTAGAAACCGACTTGTTTAACGCCGGTGTTCGTCCCGCCATTAACGCCGGTTTGTCGGTGTCACGGGTGGGGGGGGCTGCGCAAACCAAGATTGTGAAAAAACTAGGCGGTGGGGTGCGTTTGGCACTGGCACAGTTCCGGGAATTGGCGGCGTTCGCGCAGTTCGCCTCGGATTTGGATGAAACGACTCGCAAGCAGCTCGAACGCGGCAAGCGCGTCACCGAATTGCTCAAGCAAGCGCAGTACAGCCCCATGTCGGTTGCGGAAATGGCGACCAGCTTGTTCTCCGTCGATCGCGGGTTTCTCGACGATGTGGATGTCAGCAAAATTGGCAGTTTTGAGCACAATTTGTTGGCGTTCATGAAGGCTAATTACGCGGACTTCATGGCCGACATCGACGCCACCGGTAAGTACAACGACGAGGTCGAGGCGACGCTGAAGAAAGCGCTCACCGAATTTAAGACCACGGGCAGTTGGTAACGGAGTTGGGCGATGGCCGCCGGTAAAGAGATCCGTAACCAGATTAAAAGCATTAAAAGCACGCAAAAAATCACGAAAGCGATGGAAATGGTCGCGGCCAGTAAAATGCGCCGTGCCCAAGTTCGCATGAATGCCGCTCGGCCCTATGCGGACAAAATCGCCCAAGTGATTAGTCACATGGCCCATGCCCAGCCTGAATATCGCCACCCGTTCCTGATCGAACGCCCTGACGTGAAACGGGTGGGGTATCTGATTATTTCGACGGATCGGGGGCTATGTGGTGGGTTGAACTCCAACATGTTCCGTGCGGTGCTGCAACACATGCGTCAGTGGCAAAGTTCGGGGCGTTCAGTGGGCATCGACGTAGCTGCGATTGGGCAGAAGGCGATGGTGTTTTTTAGACGGCTGAATCTGTGCAAGCTCGTTGCGACCGAAACCCATTTGGGCGATGTCCCCGATGCCAGTCGGTTGCTCGGACCGATCACCGTCATGATAGATGCCTATCTCAATGGCCAGCTCGACCGTGTTTATCTAGTGGGCAACCATTTCGTGAACACCATGAGCCAGAAAGCGACGATTACGCAGCTTTTGCCCGGGATTCCCCCCGCAGCCGATGCCGACGAACAGCCCGCTCACAATTGGGATTACATCTACGAACCCGACGCGAAAGAAATCCTCGATTTGTTGCTGATGCGCTATGTGGAAACACGGGTGTATCGGACGGTCGTGGAAAATATCGCCTGTGAAATGGCGGCGCGGATGGTGGCGATGAAGGCGGCAACCGACAACGCCGGCAACCTGATTAACGAATTACAACTCGTCTACAACAAAACCCGTCAAGCCGCAATTACCAAGGAAATCGCCGAAATCGTCGGTGGTGCGGCGGCGGTTTAACCGAGAGCAACTGAATATGAGTGCTGGAAAAATTGTGCAAATCATCGGAGCGGTGATCGACGTGGAGTTCCCTCGCGGCGCAGTGCCGAAGGTGTACGACGCGTTAACCGTCACCAAAACCGATTTAACCCTCGAAGTGCAGCAACAATTGGGGGATGGTCTCGTGCGGACGATCGCGATGGGGCCTTCTGAAGGCTTACAGCGCGGTGTCGAAGTCGTTAATACGGGTAAGCCCGTGTCTGTGCCCGTGGGTAAAGGCACGTTGGGGCGGATCATGAATGTGCTCGGTCTCCCCATCGACCACAAAGGGCCTGTAAAAACCGATACCTATTCTCCCATTCACCGCAAAGCCCCCGCTTTCGATGAGCAATCGGGCGGTACGGATCTACTCGAAGTCGGGATTAAGGTGATTGATCTCCTCATTCCATTCGCGAAGGGCGGTAAGGTCGGTCTGTTCGGGGGCGCGGGCGTGGGTAAACCCGTCAATATGATGGAATTAATCCGCAA